>QMOL01000122.1 GCA_003648225.1 Chlamydiota bacterium | reverse complement strand
GGGAATGCGTCAACATCACCAAATTCTTTGAATAAAATCGCTTTGCCTTCCATAACAGGCATTTCTGCTTCCGGACCGATATCACCGAGACCGAGGACTGCTGTTCCGTCAGTAACAACGGCGACGAGATTTCCTTTACGTGTATATTTAAAGACATCGTCGGTATTTTCTTGAATTCTGCGGCATGGTTCGGCAACGCCGGGAGTATAGGCGATACTCAAGTCATCTTTATTTTCAAGCTGCACTCTGCTTTTGATTTCGATTTTACCTTTCCATTCCAGATGTTTTTTAATTGCCTCTTCGTTATAATTCATAATTTTCCTTAAAGGTTTAACAAATAATATTTTAGTAGTAGAAATTATATCAAATTGACAAAAAAAATGAAAACAAGTATAATAATCACGCTTGAAACCGGATTTGCTTTGTACTTTGTATTTGCTGAATACCGAATACTAATTACCGATTACGGAATTCATGGGGCGGTAGCTCAGTTGGGAGAGCGCAACGTTCGCAACGTTGAGGTCGAGGGTTCGATCCCCTTCCGCTCCACCATTCTTTGTTCGACGCAGACGAATGAAAACTGCCGCGGCATAGTGCCGGAAACCGGCACGAAGCCGGGCTTTTGCTGCATCAACTACGCCCGACATCCTTTTTTACTTTTTTCCGGTTTAAAATCGAGAACGACGTTTTATACTCATCTTAATCCGCGTCTTTTGGCTTCACGGCGTGACAATCTTTTACCATTTGCGTCTCTGTAAACGGTATTGTTACCAACTCTATGCACTGAACCGATTTTATTATCATTTTCATCGTAAAGAGTTGATTTTACGCCGATGGAAGTTTTGTGAGTTTTTACCTTACCGACAGTTCTTCCATGACTTCTGATTTTAGAAGACCGGCATGTTATATATGGAACACAACTACTTCCCTTCATTTGCTGACTATGAGTATAAGATTTTTTCTTTAACTCTCCTTTTAACCCTTGAGAAACAGCATCGTCAGCAACTGAACTTTCGCGATGAACAACATTAGTAGTTGTGGAAGTAACATTAACTTTATTTGTGTTAATTTTTGTAATGTTGTGGATGTTGGAAATAGTATTTTTATTTGATTTCAATACAGCAAACAAAGGGACAGTTAAGAAAAGCAGGAAGAATATTTTAGTTTTCATTTTGCCTCCGGAATAATTTAAATTTTAAACTAATTTCTAATCCTTTGACGTTCGTTGAACTTAATTATTCAAAATCATTATCGACAATCGACATTTTTTGTCGATATCATTCGACAACATTTGTTGATTGAGTACTGTGGTGCAATACCATCGAACGAGCCAACTATGAAGTGAATCCGTTGGCTATTGAAGAATTCCGACCTCAGCGAGGTCGGCTACAGAATACATAATATTCGAAATAAATTGGATATCTTCCGGCTTATCCTCTTGCCGCGCGAGAGTCCGCAACCGCTTTTTCATCCTGCGCGATTTGCATATCGCTGTCAACCATCATTTTCGCGAGGTCTTTGAGGTCGACTTCAGCTTCCCAGCCGAGTTTTTGTTTTGCTTTTGCGGGATCGCCGAGCAGGAGTTCTACTTCACTGGGTCTAAAATATCTCGGGTCAATTTCAACATATTTTTGCCAATCGAGATCAAGGTAACCAAAAACTTCGTCAAGAAATTCGCGAACGGAATATGTTTTGCCGGTCGCGATAACAAAATCATCCGGTTCGTCCTGCTGGAGCATAAGCCACATCGCTTTAACATAATCTCCCGCGAAACCCCAATCGCGCTTTGCGTCAAGGTTTCCGAGGTACAGTTTATTTTGGAGGCCGAGTTTAATTTTAGTTGCCGCACGGGTGATTTTTCTTGTAACGAAAGTTTCACCTCGGCGTGGGGATTCATGATTAAAAAGGATTCCGTTGCAGGCGTACATTCCGTAAGCTTCTCTGTAATTAACTGTTTGCCAGAAAGAGTAAACTTTTGCGCAGCCATAAGGGCTTCTTGGATGAAAAGGAGTTTTTTCCGACTGCGGGACTTCCTGAACCAAGCCGTACATTTCACTTGAAGACGCCTGATAATATTTCGGCATAGGGTCGAGACGACGAATTCCTTCAAGAACGTTTAACGTGCCAAGCGCGCCGGCGGTAACCGAATAAACGGGTTCGTCAAAAGAAACGCGAACGTGAGACTGAGTTCCGAGATTATAAATTTCATCTGGATGGATATCTCTAATCAATTCGCTTAAACGGGTTCCGTCTGTAAGGTTTCCGTATTCAAGGTGGAGTCTGGATACCTGATGGGGATCTTTGTAAAGGTGCTCCAATCTGGCTGTATTGAAGGAAGAACTTCTTCTAATGAGACCATAAACTTCGTAACCTTTTTCAAGTAGCAATTCGGTTAAATAAGAACCATCTTGTCCGGTGATACCAGTAATGAAAGCTTTTTTCGGCATAATTTTTCCTATAGTTATTTATCTACAATTATTAAATTATTTTACAAACATATTTGATTTTTGTCAAGGACAAAGTGTCATTATGACCCGAATGGACACCTTAATTAATAATTCCGGTTGATTTGTTAATCGTTAATAAATATAATAGTATTATGAATAAAATACATTTGATATCAATTGGAACCGGTGTAGTTATTGTAATAATCTTAGCCGTCTTTTTCATCACCAAAGATGAAGAGAGTTCTGTGATTAGCGAACAGCCTGTTGTCCATTTGTCTAAATCCGTAAAACCGGACAATGGTGAAAAGGCAACACCGTTGTCAGATGATTTACCTACCGCCAACACAAATTCTATTGTTGTCATTACCAATAATAATGAAGCGGTGCCGGTTAAGCTGAATGATAATTTACGCTTAATTCCGGACGAACCTTGTCCGGTAGATAACTTTGATGTTTTTGTCGATGGCGCGTTACAAGCATTCAGAAAAAATCTTTCCGATAAAGAAAAAGATGAGGCGTTGCGAAATGTTGACGCAATAGGAACACCAATGATAATGCCGGTTATTATGCTTGCCTTGGAAGATGATAATTCTGAAATCAGAAGCGCGGCAATCGATGCAATACAATCTCTTGATGATCCGTGTGTAATTCCCGCGGTTGAAAAAGCGATGGATGACAATGAGCCGATTATTCGTCAGGATGCGATTAACGCTTTGCTAAAGGTAGATGACAAAGATATAAATGACGCGTTAATAAAAGCGATCAATGATTCTGATGAGGAGGTTCGTGAATCCGCGTTTGAAGTTATGCTTTTCCAGGAATCCCCAACTATTTTACCTGCAGCTGAAGCTACGATACAAATCAAAAATCCTGAAATACAATCGCAGGCAATAAACATTCTGGAAGATATTCCTTCTGCATCAGCTATTGACGCGATTATTAATTACGGCTTATTAAGTGATTATGATGAAATTAGAAAAGCAGCAGCCGAATCTCTCAGAAGTATAACAGGAAAAGATTTGGATTCATATGATAAATGGGTAGATTGGTGGGATAAAAATAAAACCTCCTGCCCGGAAAATCTGAGCGCGGATAAATGGGCGGAATGGTGGAAGGAGCGGTAATCGCGCTTTAGTGCGAATTGCGCTAAGCGCAATGGTAATCGGTTGTAGTTGGTAGTTATTTTCTTTCAAGTTTTTTTATTTCGTCACGAAGTTTCGCGGCGGTTTCATAATCTTCATTTTCAATCGCTTTTTCGAGTTCATCTTTCAGAAAATCTATCGGTTTCCCATGCTCTACCGGATTAGCTTGTTGGCTTTGAGCAATAATTTCATCCGGAAGAACAATTGCCGCTTTGTCCATCAACTCCGCAGAGACAAAAATGGGCACATTATTTTTCAATGCAATAGCTATAGAATCAGACGGTCGGGCGTCAAGTTGAAAAGAATCGCCGTCAACATTTTTGAAATAGATATCTGCATAAAAAGTATTTTCTTCCAACTTGGTAATTACAACTTTTATAATCTCACCACGCAAAGAATCAATAATGAATTTAAAAGTGTCGTGAGTCATTGGGCGAGGTGGAGGTTCAGGATTAAGCATCATAGAAATTGCCTGAGCTTCAGCGGCGCCGACAATAATCGGCAGGCATCTTTTGTCATCCATATCCTGTAGAAAGACGGCGAATCCGCCTGGTTGTTGTGCGGGAGAGAAGCCGATAACTTTCACATGAATCAAGTCATTGTTCATAATAAATTATAATTATTTTTCGGAGTGATTTTTATATTTCTTTGCAATACATAAATTATATCAAAGAAAGTGTTTTTGAGCAAGAAAGATATTAAGAGACATCCGTTTTTTATAATTGCTGAAGCGCTTTTTTGAAATCCTCGAATTTCGGTGAATTCATTTCAAGCGTTATATACTGCCTTCCAATATCTTCAAGAAAATGCGCGTCTGATGTTCTAACGATCGGGATATTATCAGGAATCAGCATTTTCCATTTGGTCTCATCGGTTACATTTATTGATAAATCCGCGGCGTCAATTACCGCGTCATCCGGCCACAAGCCCAATTGCGCGAAAATACTGTTAATAGGTCTATCAACATGTGACGCGATGACGATTCCATTTTTTGAATGAACTTTTTCAGTTATTGAGCTGATTGATAAATCCGTGCTTCCAATAAGAAGCGCGTTTTCAAAATCAATTATATTTTCATTTGCATCAACAATTGGCTGATCACCAAAATAATCGGGGTTATTTTTTTTGTTTGGAAGGTGACTTTTGACGAATTCGCCGAATTCGACAGCTGAATCAACATCACCGAACAAACAAATCAGATGAATTTCTTCACTCGAAGTAACTTCTGTTCCAAAATAAGCTGTAAGTCCGGGAATTTCTTTTACCACGTCAAACATTGCCGGACAGTTTCCGGTGGTATTATGATCAGTCAAAGCGATAATGTCCATTCCTTTATTTATGGCGGCTAAAGCAATTTTTTTCGGTGAACATTCGAGTGCGCCGCAAGGAGAAAGGCAGGAATGGATTTGAAGGTCTAAGTGCATTAAGAGGTGTTCGGTATTCGAATTTAACAGAAAAATATTCAACAAGAAATTCTCAAGTCTCAAGTGAAGATATTATCTCTTAACTTTTTCATGATCAGCATAGCTGTTATTTCATTGGCTCATTGCTTATTGATTATGATTAATAGGTACATTGTTATTTCATTAGGAATATTTATTCGGTATTCGGCGTACGATGTTAGAAAATCGTTTCAATCGTCAAATCGTTAAATATTAAATCAGTCTCTCAATCCGAGTTCATACATTTTACCTGACAGTGTAAAAGTAGAGTCTTCAGATGAGAGCAGATTTAATCCGTTTCCATTCGCGGCATCTATGACTGATTGGTCAGGAGTTCTTCCGCTTGTAATAATTACGGCGGCCAGTCCAACTAAGCTTGCCACTGCGACGATATTTTTATGAACCTGAACGGAGAGAAGAACATTACCTTCAGATGTATTGCCCACGACATCGCTCAACAAATCGGAAGCAAACGCGCCGGTTATTTCAATATTGTCAGCTTTATTCAAAAATGTAAGATTTAATTTTTCAGAAAGTTTGAAGACAGTCATTTTCACCTCAAGGAAAAGGGTTAAAGTTTTCAAAATTATACGCTATGGTTTATATTTTGTCAAGCGAATTCCAATCACAAATTTTTAATTACTTTACAGAAAAATTGTATTCAAGTATAATAAGTAAATTATTTTAACTCTTTGACCTTTAAATTTAATTATGACAGATTGCCCCAATAAAGAAAAGAATTCGCAGGATTGCAATTGCACTTACGGCGGCTGCGATAAACACGGAGTATGCTGCGAATGCATAAGGTATCACCGTAACCGCGGAGAGCTGCCCGCGTGTTATTTTAGTAACGAAGTAGAAAGGACGTGGGATCGTTCGATTGCCAGGTTTATATCTGAAAACAAGTAATTCATAAAAAATGTCGAATAAAAATTTAGATTACATGAGATCGCCTGCTTTCACACGAACTATGCGCATTAAATTAATATTGTTGTGCGCGGCAGGTTTTTTTCTATTTTTATCAGTTTTCAAGTTTTTGAGTAAACAGTATTTATATCATGTCAAAGAACAAGCCGATAAAGAATATTATATTGCATTAGCTAATAATTACAAATTACGCATTAATAATTTTCTTGATTTTTACAATTTCAATAATATTGAACAGTTAAAATTATCCCGGCACGACAATAAACCATATTTGCCAAGTGGAGGCAGAGTTTTATACGCGGTTCTTTCTGATTTAAATGGCTTTGTGATTTTACATTCCGATAATTCGCAGGAAGGAACTCGTATTCAGGCAATGAACTCCCTTTCAGAGTGCAAAGTAAAGAATAAAGATCTGGAAATAAAAGGAACTGTTCAAAAAGTTTGTGATGTTTTATTGCCTTTTGTGCGTTGTGGAAGCACCCAGGGAGTTTTAAGGGTTGGTTACGCGAAAAAATATATACAGCCGCCTATTACTTTCACAGAAATTATTGCTCACAATGCGATAAGAAAAGCATATTTTGTATTATATGTTTTTATTGCATTAGCAATTGTATTAATTTGGGCGGTATCACTTTTTCTTGAAAACCATGCAAATATATTGAGTCGTGAGCAGCAAAAGACCAACCGGCGGCAGCTCGAAATCATTGGTGCCGGGATTGTTCATGAAGTAAAGAATTCACTTAATGGAATAAGAATGAACATCCAGCTTCTTCAGGAAAAGTTTGAGGAACTACCTTCCGGATTAAAAGAATCCTTTTCAAAAAAAGCTGAGCGAATACAAAGAGAGGCTGGTCGGACAAGTGATATGTTGAGTGAATTTTTAACATACGCTAAGCCGGGGAGATTTGAACCTAAGCCAATAAATTTATCCGCATTATTACATGAAATTGCTCAATCATTTGAATTGGAATGTAAAAAAAGAGAAATAGAACTAATCTGCGAGTGTTCAGCTGCAATGACATCAATCACAGCTGATGGTCGACAACTCCGTCACGGAGTAACCAACTTGCTTTGGAATTCATTAGAAGCTGTGGAAAATGGCGGTAAAATAATCTTGAAAGGCGAACTTTCAGGTAAGAAAGTTAAAATATCTGTTGAAGATAACGGCGGTGGAATGGATAGTGAAACTGAGAAAAAATCTTTTGAAGTTTTTTATTCAACAAAAGCTCAGGGATCAGGACTCGGATTAGCAATTGTAAAAAAAGTGGCGGTATCTCATGGAGGAAAAGTTGATATTGATAACCATCCCGGTAAAGGCTGTAAACTTACAATCAGTTTTCCTTATGACAACCAATAATAAAAAATTAAATTAATTTGTGGTTAAATATGAAATTTAAAATTCTTATAGCTGAAGATGATCTAACCGGTCGCGAAACTCTCGCGGAAGCATTCACTGACCGTGGTTATAAACCGATAACAGCCGTTAACGGAAAAGAAGCGTTATCGATTCTAAGTTCTGAGGAGATTGATTTAGTGATAACCGACCTTGTAATGCCGGGTGCGAACGGCATGAGTGTATTAAAAAAAGCGGTACCTCTTTGTCCTGTTATTTTGATTACCGCGCACGGGACTGTAGATAACGCGGTTGACGCCATGAAACTTGGTGCATTCGATTTTGTATCCAAACCAATTCATTTGCCACATTTGTTCGCGTTGGTTGAACGCGCGTTACAAATGGAAACATTGACACGCGAAAATGAGAATTTAAGAAAACGTGTTGAAGTAACTTACGATTTTGAAACAATGGTTGGACGCACAAATGTTATGCGTTCAGTTTTCGAACAAATAAAACTTGTAGGTCAAACCGATACAACCGTTTGTATTCTTGGTGAAAGCGGAACCGGGAAAGAATTGGTGGCAAACGCGATACATCAGCACAGCCGTCGTTCCGGCAAACCGTTTATCAAGGTAAATTGCGCGGCGATTTCAGAAAGTTTGCTTGAAAGCGAATTGCTCGGTCACGAAAAAGGTTCATTTACAGGCGCAATGAAACAACGGCGCGGAAGATTTGAGCTTGCCGATGGAGGCACCTTACTTCTTGATGAGATTTCCGAAATGAGTCCGGCTTTGCAAAGTAAACTTTTAAGAGTCATTCAGGAACAGGAATTTGAACGAGTAGGCGGAACAGAAACATTAAAAGTTGATGTAAGGATTATTGCGGCCTCGAACGCGAATTTACAGGAAAGGATTTCTGAAGGTACTTTTCGAGAAGATTTGTATTATCGGATCAGCGTTTTTCCTATACATCTTCCTCCGTTACGTGAACGCCGGGATGACATCCCGCTTCTTATTGATCATTTT
>QMOL01000121.1 GCA_003648225.1 Chlamydiota bacterium | reverse complement strand
GTTATCGCTTACGCGGCAGATGTAGGTCAGGGAGAAGAACTTGATCCGGTACGCGAAAAAGCGTTAAAAACAGGCGCGTCCAAAATTTACATAGAAGACCTGCGCGAAGCGTTTGTTAAAGATTATGTCTGGCCCCTCATAAAGTGGAACGCTTATTACGAAGGATTGTATATGCTGGGTACAAGCGCCGCGCGACCGATTATAGCGAAACGCCACATTGAAATCGCGAAAAAGGAAAAAGCGGCTTATGTTGCTCACGGCGCGACAGGGAAAGGAAATGACCAGGTCCGTTTTGAACTTACTTTTTACACCCTGAAACCGGATATTAAAATTATCGCTCCGTGGCGGGATCCGGAATTTGATCTTAATTCCAGAAGCAAAATGATCGATTATGCTAAGAAGCATAATATTGATATTCCGGTAACAAAGAAAAAACCTTATAGCTCCGACAGAAACCTTTTGCACATTAGTTTCGAAAGCGGGATTCTTGAAAATCCTTGGAAAGAACCTCCGGAAGATATGTTTGTGCTTACTCAATCACCGGAAAAAGCTCCCGATAAATCTCAGTATATTACCGTTGATTTCGAAAAAGGAGTTCCGGACGCCGTGAATGGCAAAACTTATTCTCCGGCAAAACTGCTCGAAAGATTGAATAAACTAGGCGGGAAACACGGTATCGGAAGAATTGACATTGTGGAAAACAGATTCGTTGGGATGAAATCAAGAGGCGTTTATGAAACACCGGGCGGTACTATTCTTTATGCCGCGCACAGAGCGGTTGAATCGCTTACAATGGATAGGGAAGTTATGCTTACGCGAGACACCTTAATGCCGAAATTCGCGCAGATAGTTTATAATGGTTTTTGGTTCTCACCGGAAATGGAAACGCTTAATGCTTTCATAGATGAAGCGCAGAAGAATGTTACCGGAACAGCAAAATTAAAACTTTATAAAGGGAATTGTTCGGTAGTCGGTAGAAAATCTCCTAATACCCTTTATGATGAAGATATCGCTACGTTTGAAGAGGACGATGTTTATGATCAGACTGACGCAACAGGTTTTATTAAACTTAACGCGTTGCGCTTGAGATTAAGAAAATAGCCGTGCCGAGGGAGATTAGTTACAGGCACGGCTTGAGGAAATTCAAATCAAAGATTTGAATTTATTTACAGATTTTAGCATATTGGATTGTGTTTAGCAAAAATATAATAAAATCATTTGAAATATTAAACCGCTTAAACGGCTTGTAAAATGAAAAATATCGCTTATATCGTTATTTATAAAGGCCGTGTGCAGGGAGTCGGATTCAGATATACCGTGCTGAGATTCGCGCGGGGATATGATTCACTTACCGGATACGTCAAGAATAGGCAAGATGGAGCTGTGGAAATGTACATCGAAGGAAAAGATTATGAAGTCGAATCGCTGCTCGAAGATATTACTATGGGCCCTCATGCGGGATACATAAAAGAAGTAATAACAAATCTGATATCGCCGTGCGGAATGTATTCAGATTTTAAAGTTGAGTATTGATGTGAAAAGTAAAGAAGGCATTAGATGGATTCAATGATTTGATATTTCTATTTTTTGCCATGTCAAAAATGAAAATTTAACATTTAACTTAAAAGCGATCGTTCGGAAAATAAATTGTTCAGGCAGTTGCCTGGACAATTTCCTCCAAGCGTCTGCAACACAACAAAAAAGCGGCGCGAACATGCCAAATATAAAAATAAAAACTATTCCTGTAGGTCCACTCGAAACTAATTGCTATCTCGTGATTGACGGCGAAACAAATGACGCAGTATTAATTGATCCGGGATCCGAAGCGGATAATTTACTCTCAATCCTTGATGATGAAAAAGTTGCTTTGCGTGGCGTGCTGCTGACTCACGGGCACGGAGATCATATCGGTGCAGTCGGGAAAATCATCTCCGAAAAAAATATTCCTCTTTGGATTCATTCGGATGATGCGGTAATGCTGACCGACTCAGAGAAAAATCTTTCCGCAATGCTCGGATTATTCATCACAACAGATCATCCTTATAATGATTTGATTGATGATGAAACGATAAATTTTGGTTCGATACAAATTAAAGTATTGCACACGCCGGGACATACACGAGGCGGAGTTTCATTTTTTATACAAAATGAAAATAATCCTATCCTGCTGAGTGGTGATACTCTTTTTAAAGGCGATGTCGGAAGATGTGACCTCCCGGGCGGAAGTTGGGAAACATTACGTAAATCTATTCTTGAAAAATTGTATGTCTTGCCGGATAACACGGTTGTTTATCCCGGACATGGGGACATATCTACAATAGGAAACGAAAAAACTACAAATAATTATGTTAAAGCTCTTTAAACTTAATATAGACTTCTGGCATTACAGACATTTATTGTGGGACCTTGTGAAACAGGACTTTCGCAGTCGGTATGCCGGATCGGTACTCGGCGTGTTCTGGAATATCCTTCAGCCTGCCGCGCAGGTTTTTATCTTCGCTGTTCTGCTTGCAAGAATCATCGGCGCGAAACTTCCTGCAGATGCTGTCGCTCAACTTGGAAATGTAAACGACCCGTTCGCGATGAGTATTTACATTTGTTCCGGTTTACTCGCGTGGATAACATTTAATGAAACTGTTATGCGCACTTCAACCGCGTTCCTGGCACACCGGGATTTAATAAAAAAAGTCGCGTTTCCACACCCGCTGCTTGTGCTTTATCAGGTTATCAGTGGAATTATTACCCTTGCGATTATGCTCGTGATTTTTCTCGCGGTTATTATTGTTACAGGGCATTGTGTTGGTTGGAGCATTGTCTGGTTGCCGGTAATTGTTATTATTCAAGCACTTTTTATGTATGGAATCGGATTGTTTTTAGCTACTGTCACAGCTCATTTTCGCGATATGCCCCAAATTATAGGAATACTTCTTCAATTATGGTTTTGGCTTACACCTATCGTTTATCCTCGTGATTTGATTCCGCGATTAATGCCGAAAATTGGAAAGATTTTTGTCCAATTAAATCCGCTTTATCATCTTACAAACCTTTATCAGAATATCTTGTGGAAACAAGTCATTTGGTATGATTCATTGCCGAATACCTTCGTTCCGCAACGCGATCAGTTCCTCTTGAAATTAACTTTAATAGCGGGAATTTCTATCATAACGGCAGTTCTGTCAACATTATTCTTCCTTAAATTAAGGGAAGAACTACCGGATCAGATTTGATGAATATGAAGTGCAGTAATAAAGGCGCAATAGCGACATTTACTGCGAGTCCCGATTAATCGGACAAAATAATAAGCGAACACCCGGAAATTAAATTGATTCCGATTTAATAAATCGAGGACAATTTACTCCGAGTACCTGCAATTTAACAAGAAATAGTATGAAAAATGAATTCAGTAATAAAAATAAAAAATCTTAGCAAACGGTTTCGAGTTTATGATAAACCACTCGATAGATTGAAAGAATGGCTGACACCAAAAGGTATGTCATATCACTGGGCTTTCTGGGCATTGCGTGATGTGGATCTTAAAGTTAATCATGGAACTTCTCTCGGAATTATCGGCGCTAACGGCGCGGGGAAAAGCACTCTCCTGAAAATCTTGTGCGGTACTCTTTCACCCACTTCGGGCTCGCTGGATATTGGCGGGCGAATTACCGGTTTGCTTGAACTGGGATCAGGTTTTCATCCCGAATTTACAGGTCGCCAAAATATTTTCCTTAACGCAAGTTTGCTCGGATTAAGTGATGAAGAAATTCATGAACAGCTTCCTAAAATTATCGAATTCGCCGAACTGGGCGATTTTATCGACCACCCGTTGAGAATTTATTCTACCGGAATGGCTTTACGACTCGGATTTTCCGTCGCGGCAAACATAAATCCTGATATTTTGATTATTGATGAAGCTCTCGCCGTTGGTGATGCATATTTCCAGCAAAAATGTCTGCGGCGATTAAAAGAATTTAAAGAGGACGGCGGAACACTTCTTTTTGTCAGTCATGATCCCGGGGCTGTGAAATTACTCTGTGATGAAGCCGTTCTGCTTCACGAAGGAAGAATCGCCGAGCAGGGTTCACCTGACGATGTTTTGAATTATTATAACGCACTTGTCGCTCGGCAGGTATCCGACAAAGCTTCTTTCAAAATTGAAAAAGCAAGAAAAAATAAAAAACAACCTGCCGCGCAGCGGTCAGGAACTTTCGACGCTCTAATCACAAAAATCGATGTTATCTGCGATAAAAAACCAACACGAACTTTTGTGTCGGGTACTAAAGGAGAAATAGCAGTTGAACTCATCGCGCTATCAAAAATTCAATCCCCAACTGTCGGTATCGCTTTGCGTGACAGACTGGGTTATGAAGTTTTTGCGACAAATACATATCGCCTTAAACAAAAAATGAAACCGCTTGAGCCGGGGGACAAAATGACAGCAAAATTCGCTCTTGGTTTTGACATTGGTCCAGGAAATTATACCGTTACGGCTGCTGTTCATTCCGGACTTGACCATTTGCAGGAGTGTTACGACTGGGCGGATAAATTTATTGCTTTTAAAATTTTACCTGAAACAGATTCGTACTGCGGCGGAGTAGCCCGTTTATCAGTAAAAACAGATGTAAAAGTTGAGAAATCCGATAAAACCGATACGGGGGAACTTCTTGAAACTATTTTTGGAGAAGCGCCACACGAAATTAATTTAAGCGATGAATCTTCTTCCTGGATGTTCTCAGGATGGCATCCGCTTGAGAAAACAAATGATGGAACTATTCGGTGGACGCACCGCGTCGCTGTTTTTGTTATTAGAGTGCGAGAAAAAGCTGTTGTTAAAATTGACGCTTCAACCGATGTGTCTCAATGCGAAACTGCACCGCTTAAAATAGAATTATTGGCAAACGGAAAAACAGTTGGAGTAAAAGAAATTGCTGTGCCGCAATATCAATCACTCACTTTTAAACTGCCGGATGAATTTGCCGGTCAGGTAACCAGATTTTCAATTCAGTGTGAGAAATCATTTATACCATCGGAAATTTATGGTGCAAATGACAATAGAGAATTAGGGATTATGGTTAGAAGTATTATTTCAGAATGAAAATAAACTTCCAAAATTTAAATCAGAAAAAGAAAAAAGACTTTGTTGAGATGATCATTATGAAAAATATACGTTTAACAGCAATTGTTATCATAACTGTGATTTCGGTAATAATTATTTCTGTCTATCTCAAACATAACGGAAATGAACCCCCTTTCTCTATTGAAGAATTGAAGCAGCTTGTAGAACAATACGGTGAAAATTCACCGCTTGTGGCGGAATATTTAGACAAGTATAAGAATTCCGAAGAACTGAAGGATGAGATTATTAAACTCAGAAAGAATGATGATTCAAAATATTATGGTTCAAATAATAAATTTGGAAAAAATTCTTTGCGTGGAAATAAGCAAAATAAAAACAAAGAACAAACAAAAGGTGGTCAAATTGCTTTAAATAAAAATAATCCTTTATATTCTGACAATTCGAATAATATTGATCCATCTGAAAATTCTACAGATAAATCAGAACAAAATAACTTTTCTACAAACTCTTCTGATAATCTTCAGGCATTACAGCAAATACTTGATAACCTTCCCGCGCGTTCAAATGATTTCCTAGTGAAATTGGACAAGAACGCTACTGGATTGGAATTAAATATAACCGGCAGGGAGGCGAGCGTGAGCGCGGATATGCTAAATTCCGATTTGTTTGAAAACGGAGCTTTTTCTAACGCGCCCGGCATTTGGGTAACCGGGTTGGATAAATCCAAAGATTCATTAACTTATGAAGCATTATGGCAGGATTACAAAAATCGTTTTATAGAAATACCGGGCGTAGGTATTTATTTAATGAAAGATAAATTATCCGATAAAGCTTTTGCAGAAAGAAAAATAGAAATTTTAAATGAACTTATAAATGAAAAACCAAATGATAATTTATATGAACAACTCGCAAAAACTTATGCTGAATCAGGTGACCTTGCCACCGCGGAAAAAACTATAAATACTTGGGCGGAGAAATCTGACAGGGTGAATTATGAATATGAAATGGCGGAAATTTATCGTTTAAACGGTGAAAAATCTAATAATGAAGATTATCTTCAAAAAGCTGCTGATTATTATGAACAGGCAAACAAATCTCCTGAATCAGCACGGAAAACAGCACTGCCTCTTGCTAAAACTTATGAAAAACTCGGCGATTTGAACAGCGCGATTAGAACTCTTGAGAATTCTTATGATTATGGGAAAACTAAAAAATGGAAAGATGATGTCGCTGTTCAACTGGGCAATTATTATTCTAAAACCGGTGACGATTACGCGGCATTAAATTGGTATGAAACATCTCCAAAGCCGGGATTTATTAACAAAGTGCGCAGCGCGGAAGCATATGAAAGGTTAGGTGATACCCAGTCGGCTATAAAGTATTATGAGGAGTCTATAAAATATAATAGAAACGATAAATACAACCCGATGATAAGTTTAGGACTTATTTATTCGCGAAACGGGAACAACGAAAAAGCGAAAGAGATGATTCGCAAAATAGATAATCATCTACAAAAACTTCCTCAGAAAAGAAGACGTTTAATAAAAAATACACCTGATTATAAAAAACTTAGAAATCAATAACGGGTAGATGGTAATGTATGGAGCGGAACGGCAGTTATTAAAACCGTTATTTAATAAAAATAAGAAAGGAAAAAATTGCCGTTGGACAAAAAAATTAGTAATTGAGCGTTTGAAAAGTATTCGCAGAAATAAATGTACGATTTGCGGTGTAGAATCAAAAATAATAACTGAACCTGATCAGGAACAAGAAGAAATATTAAAATTAATAGGAATTACATTATAGCCATGTAGTTGAAATGCCCAAAACGGTCTAAACTACGACTACATAAGGGATAACTCTGTTCGTCAGGTCAGAAGGATGTGTTTTAACGCTGTGATGAGTCGTTGTCTGCTTGTCATAAGAAAGTTAAAAGTTAAAGGTTGTCGGGACAATTAAACTTAGCGTGTGTCCCGACTGAGTAAATTTGCTCTGTTGAGCAAATTGAATTTACTTTGTTTTGCATTTTTGGTTATGATTAAAATAATACAAGGTTACAAGGTTGTAAGGTCAAAATAAATATTCAATAATCAACAGTAAAATAAGCAATCAAAAAAGTTAATAATAAATCCCTAATTTTATCATTGAACATTTCTTGTTGAATATTGAGTGTTTATAAGGTCAAATGTCAATCCATCAATCCAAGACACGTTAAAGCGTGGACTCCAACAATCCTTAATACACACATTCTTTAGCAGCATCAGAAAAAGCCTGCAGGCAATCGGGATTTCCGTGAAAAAAATGATCGGACGGACAAATAATATATCCTGCTTCATTTTTAGTTGCTTCGAAACATTCAAAAACTTGTTTTCGTACTATTGCCGGTGTTCCGTTTTCAAAACCGGCATTTTGGTCGAATCCGCCTATGAAGAAAAGTTTATCACCGATTTTTTGCGAAGCTTCTTTTAAATTGCAGTCACCGCCCATCGCCGGAGGAGTCATTGTTTCAAGACCATCTGCATCTGTTTGAACTACTAAGTTGAGCAGAGGCATTATTCCGCCGCACAAATGGCAAACGACTTTAAGTCCGGCTTCATGAAAAACAGCATTTTGCTTTTTGTCGTAGGGAAGACAAAATTCCTCGAACATTGCCGGGCTGATAACTGTTGATGAGCCTGCTCCACCATCGGTTTCAACCATATCTGCAGGTGAGCCATTCCACATTTCAGAAACGCGCAAAGTTTTTTTCAGAATAGCATTTAAAAATTGGTGAAGTTTTTCCGGTTCATCCATCGCCATGAAGATAGCTTTTTCAGTATCATAGAGAGTACAAAAACTTTGCCATGGACTTCCCTGACCCGGACTGAACGGATGTGAGCGAATGATGCCTTTATCACCGAGTCGGTCTTTTACCGCCTGGATTTCAGAAAAGTCAATATTAGTTGGTACCGGATAAAATTCATTCCATAATTCAAAATCTTTATCATTTTTAATTATGTATTCGGTTGTCCACTCGGTAAATTCATTTCTTGCGCCTGTGTGATGAAGTTCACCTTTTGGTGTAATGATAGTTTCATCCCATAAAAAGTTTCCGTCTTCATCTTTACCGAGGTTTTTTCTGTTCATCTGCCAGTTTGATAAGTCGCTTTCAGAATAAGAATATTTTGGTGAAACATAAATCGCGAAATCCATATCAAATTTCTCGTATGCCTGCCACCAGTTCATTCCGCCAAGATAGTTTTTTAAATAAT
>QMOL01000120.1 GCA_003648225.1 Chlamydiota bacterium | reverse complement strand
ATTTCCGAAGCGGAGTATTTATGAATATCTCCAACTCTCGATGCGGTATTTATCATCATTGGAATTCTTGCGCGCCCCTTTTCCATATCACAACCGTCAGCGACAAGTATTACCCCTGCTTCGAGGGAATGAATTTTCTGTGTTGCCATATGACCAACAATGCATTCTGTTATCAATGATCTCATAATCACCACTTTCCGAAAATCACTGGGATACAGTTTTTTCAATAATCTGTTTAATATCGGATAGGCAATTATCAGTGCGTTTTTCTCATGGTTCTGACGGCCGATAGTCATACCGATATCGTGAATATAAGCCGCGATAACTATTGCGGTTTTACTATCTTCAAAGGAGCCGATGCCTTCTGATTCGAGATTGAGTTTAATTCCGGCTTCATTAAGCAAGTCGGCCATTTTAACTGCATTAATGGCGACAGTTTTCATGTGAACCGGGCCATGGTCATTAAAATTCAGTCGTTTAATTGAAACAACATTTGCATAATCCTGAAGATTATGGATTTCTTTATCTTCAACAAGCAATTTGACTGCTTCAAACGTTATTCCGGAAAGCATTTTCAATAAAATGCTGTCAAGGATTTCTTCTTTTTTCGATTTCATAATTTAAATTGTAATAAATATAACTTTTATTAAGTTATAATTTATCTTCCTAACAAGTATATCAACACATATAGCGCCGCCCAAAAAAACGGAGTTTTCGATCAAGCACTATAGAAAGAAACGGTTTAACTTTTGCGAGCTGTTTTCAAAAATGTCTTAATACTCTTATATGATAGTCTTTTCTTGAATTAATGTCAAGTACAGTTGTAAACTAACGGATATGAATGGTAGCGGCGGTAAGACTTGAACTTACGACCTTCGGATTATGATTCCGCTGCTCTAACCAACTGAGCTACGCCGCCGTAAAAATTATTAGCGAGGTGATTATATCAAAAAGGTATTTATAAGTCAAACTGAATTGGGTCCATGCACTCTGGCACAAATTCTTGTCCACTATGCCCTGGCACATAACAATTAACTATTTCTTTTCCAACTTACTTACCGCTTTTTTAAGTCCTTCGATTGCCGCTGAGCATTTGGGATCAAAATCCAGCGCTTTTTTGAACATTAATTTTGCTGATTTATAATTTTCCTGTGCTAAATATGTGTAGCCAAGCGTTGCTAAAGTAACAGGAGAATCCGGTTTGACAGCCAGTTCGGTTATAGCTTCACCCTGAGCCTGATTAATTTTCCCGAGGAGTAAATAAATGTATGCTTTACTTCCGTGAATGCCCGGAGTTTTAGGTTTTTGTCTTAAAACTCTATCGTACCACATTAATGCTTCGTTAGCATATCTTTCATTAAATTCATCAGAAGCATTTGCGAGATTCATAAGCAAGTCAGCGACATCAATTTTTAAAGAAACATTATCAGGCGAAGCATCCGCTGCGCTTTTCAGCGCGTCAGCCGCGGCATCATTTTTATTAAGTTTAAGCAGGAGTTGGGCCTGTAGTTTTTTTGTTTTGGAGTATAAATCATTTAACGTTATTATATCCATCACGGCTAATTCCGCAGCGTAGGTAGCCTCTTTATACGCCACATTGAGGTTGCCAAGTTCCATAAATCTGATAGCGAGTTGATAATGCGCTTTAGCTTTCCAAATTCTTTTTTTGGTATTAGAGAGGATCCATTTGAGGTGAGAAATTGCTCTCATTGATTCATTTTTATTTTTGCCGCATGTTTTTGCCAGATGATAATGGAAGTATAAAGACTCAGGAAAGTATTTTAACGCGTTATGCCAGGCAATATTTGCCTGATTAATTTTGTTTTGAAGGATATAACTATTTCCTAAGCCATACCAGAAGCCGTAGTTATAAGGTTCCTGTTCCACGAGTTTTTCATATAATTGTTGAAGCCATGGAAGAGTAACAGTGGATTCCTCGTTTTTACTTGCTGTTTTCAGCCAATAAATATGATAAGTCAGAGAAGTTGCTGAAGCGATCTGGCTGAAAGTGAAAATCTGATCGGGAGTAAAGGCGAATTTTTTTATCCAATTAGTTCTGAAAGAAAACAGTTTATCGGTGTATAATTTCTGAAGATCATTGGGTGGCATGACACTGGGAAGATCGGTAGGCATATACTCAACCAAAGCAAGTTTTAATATATTATTATATGATTTAACAACTTTGTCGAGTAAAACATTCATTGTCTGGATATTATTATTTGACATTGAATCTAAGAAATTACATCGGGCAGTAAAATATCTATTTTTAAATTTAATGTATGCCTGGCGCGCGGCTAGTGGTTCGCACAATTTCTTTTTGTTATCAAATTCCAGCAGATATTTTCTGCATTTAATCGGGTCAACAAGTGCTAATTCCATCAGTTTGCTGAGCCCGTCTTCCGCAGTGGTGTACATAGCAAGGCTAGCGACATAGTTACTTGCTGCGAACTGTTTATTCGCGGATTCCGCGATGGAGAAAATATTTGATAATTTTTCGGAACCAACAGGAGTTAAGGCAAGTTTTGCATAACAGTTATTTGCGATTATCAAGATAATTATTAAGTAAGATAGTTTCATGAATTGATGTATTTATGGCCACGCGAACCGCGTGGTAAAATTAATGGGTTAATAAATTACGGGCTTTGATTAATTTCAGGACTTCCTTTCGTTTAACTTTCAAAGAAGGAGTCAAAGGTAATTTTTCAATAAAGATAAATTCTTTAGGGCGTTGGTATTCAGCGATATTTTTCAGAAGCGATTTGATTTCATTTTTAATTTTATTTTCATCGAAGATTTCATCCGGCTTCAAAGAAATAACGGCAACCGGTTTTTCCGCCCCCGATTTTTCAGGAATTCCCACAACACAGGCCTCGCTCACGGCATCGCATTTTTTCAGAAATCTTTCAACGTATTCAGGATAAATATTTTTACCGCTTGCGGTAACGATTATTGACTTTACTCGTCCGATAATATAAAGGTAACCATCTTTATCGATTTTAGCGAGGTCCCCGGTTTTAAACCAGTCGTTACAAAAAACTTTATTTGTTTCCTCGGGGTTATTAAAATAGCCTCTAAAGACCATACCGCCACGAACCAATAATTCACCATGATTATAATTATTTTGGTAATCAATTCTAAATTCAGCGGTGGGAAGTTTTTTACCTACGGAACCGAAGCGGTTATATTTAATAGTATTTACGGCAACTACAGGCGAAGTTTCGGTTAATCCATATCCTTGAAGCACGGTAATACCAAGCGTGGCAAGTTCTCTGATGACATCAACATCAAGCGGCGCGCCTCCGCAAACGAAGCCTTTAAAAGCGGGGCTGATATTTTTTTTAATATTAGCGAAGAGAAGTTTTCCGACAGGCAGGCCGATATTATTCAGCGTTATTCCGGCATGAAAAAGCAGTTCAAACTTTCGGCCTGCTTTTTTTGCCGCCTGATGTTTGATTTTAGAAAGAAATAATTTCAGGAATGAGGGAACAACCATCATTATTGTCATATTGCTTTCCTTAATAGTTTTAAATATCAGGTCGGGTCGCAGTGAACGCACATACGTGATCGTGGCATGTAAAGCGATAGGGCTTAGAAATCCTCCGGTAATTTCAAAGACATGATTAAGAGGAAGAATCGAAACAAAGGATTCGTATTCTGATATTTCCAGGACTCTCAGCATATCAAAGATATCAGTCAGTAAGTTTCCGTGAGTCAGCACGACACCTTTTGGAATGCCGGTAGTGCCTGAAGTAAAGATAATCACTGCCGGATGGATTCTAAGGTTATTTCTTTTAATGTTTGAAGATTTATTTTTAGAAATAGTTTCAAGAAATGCTTTTCCGTTATTTGCTAAATCAATAGAGATGATGTTTTCTAAGTTTAAGTTAAGAAGCTTTAATTTTTTGATTTTTTCATTATAAATATCCGCTGTAATTATTTTTTTTATATTCGCCGCTTTTATAATTGAAGCTATTTCTTCCGCGCTTAATTTAGTGTCTATCGGAACTACACAAGCATCACACGCAAGCGAAGCGAAGAAAGCCATGCCCCACCATTTAGAATTAGGGATTAGCAGAGCAAGTGTCTGATTTTCTTTAACGTTCAATTGTTGAAGATGCGCAGCCAAAAGATAGGAATAATTTGATAATTCCGAATATGTCCACGGAGAATAACCTTTTTTTTCGCGATCACGAGCGGCAATTTTATTTGGAGACTCTTTAGCGGCTTTATCTAATAAATCACAAAGGTTGTGTATGGATAGGGGGATTGGCATTATTATTTTCAAAATGTTTTATAATTAATTTCCGCAAAATTAAAATAATTAAACCAGCCACTATGAGAATCATTGTTGCCAGCATTATTTTAAACCATAAGGAATATCCTGTTCGGGCAGTAGCAGAGATAGTAATTGCTTTTCCCATTGCCAGTTTTGCTAGATTAGCGTTAATAAACGCGCAATTACCTTTCTTTTTAGCGCCTTCCACACTAATAACTCGTCCCGGAAAATACATTTTCACATCAAAGGCCGCGTCAGCAAGGAGATTGTCACCTAAGGATGCCATTTCAGCTTTTCCGAGTGGTCGTTTAGTGCTTAGCTGATGAAGTAAAGTTACTTTAAAAGGTTTTTTTCTCCATTGAAGCAAGCGATCGGAAAACAAAGAAGTTCGTGAAATGCTTGTTAAAGAGTTAAAGGCAATAAGCATATCAACGTATGGCTTTCCTTTTTTAGTGGCAAATTTACAATGTTTAAATTTAACACCCACGCGCGCGAATTCCTGACTTAAAGATTTATAAGGCGGAATAAAAAGCAGAACGGATTGAAACCAGTTTGTCGCCCCGGAATGTTTTAACCATTCCGGAGAGGGTTCGCAAATGATTCTTACAGTTCCGCTGCCGTTTTCATTAAATCGCCATGTTTCGCTGTAGCGGATACAACCGGAAAGCAAAAAAGCGATAAATATAAGAGAAAGGAGTCGCATTATTAATTAGGTTATACGGAAAAAGTCCGTAATATATTATTAGTCAGATACTAGTTATTAACTATATTTTACCCGCTTTCATCGATTATTGCAAGTCCAGGTTAGAGAGTAAAAACGCTTAAATTATAGATGGGTTTCACAAATTATTTCTAAATTGGTATAATTAATAAAAATAATGTTTATTCCAACTACAAAAGATGAAATTGAAAAATTCGGCTGGAAAGCGCTTGACGTAATCCTGGTTTCCGGTGACAGTTACATTGATAGTCCCTACATTGGGATATCTGTCATCGGCAAAGTATTAATGAAAGCTGGTTTTCGAGTTGGGATTATCGCTCAACCGGATGTTAATTCCGGAAAAGATATAATTCGTCTCGGTGAACCGGAACTATTTTGGGGAGTCAGTAGCGGATGTATAGATTCGATGGTGGCTAATTATACTGCATTGAAAAAGTTTAGAAAATCCGATGATTATACTCCGGGCGGGAAAAACAATCGTCGACCTGATAGAGCCGTACTTGCTTATTCAAATCTTATTCGCCGTTATTTTAAGAATACCGCCCCGATTGTTCTTGGTGGAGTTGAAGCAAGTTTGCGCCGCGTTGCTCATTATGATTATTGGACAAATAAAATTCGCCGTTCAATTCTTTTTGACGCGAAAGCCGATTATCTCGTTTATGGTATGGCTGAACGAGCGATAGTTGAACTTGCTGAACGATTATTATCGAATAAATCTGTAAATAAAGTACGCGGTATTTGCTATATTTCAAAAGAGAAAAAAGGAAATTTTATTGAGCTGCCGGGATATGCAGAAGTTTCCCAAGACAAGAATAAATTTTCGGAGATGTTTTTGATATTCTCAAATAATAACGATCCGCAAAGCGCGAAAGGATTGTTACAAAAGCATGGTGACAGGTATTTAATCCACAATCCGCCGGCTAAATATTTATCTACTGAAGAGCTTGATGAAATTTATGAGCTTGGATATGAACGGGCGCATTCGCCTTATTATGATAAGTCCGGGAAAGTAAAAGCTTTGGAAACAATTAAATTCTCTGTCTCCACACATCGCGGCTGCTATGGTCAGTGCAGTTTCTGTTCTATCGCGGTGCATGAAGGTGCGACGGTTCGATGTCGCAGCGAAGAATCAATAATCAAAGAAGCGCGGGAAATAATTTCATTGCCGGATTTTAAAGGTTATATAAATGATGTTGGAGGACCAACGGCAAATATGTATGGTTTTGAATGTTATAAGAAAATTAAATCAGGAATTTGCGTTGATAAAAAATGTTTAACACCAGAAGTGTGCTCGTCAATGAATGTCGATCACAGTCGACAGATTTTGTTGCTTGAGAGGTTGAGAAATCTTACAGGAGTAAAAAAAGTCTTTGTTGCTTCGGGAATTCGATACGATATGATTTTATCCGATAAGATTTCCGGTGAAAAATATCTGTGGGAAATCGTTGAACATCATGTTTCCGGTCAGATAAAGGTAGCGCCTGAGCATACTGATGACAAGATTTTAAAATTAATGAACAAGCCGGGCAAAAATATTTTAATAAAGTTCAGAGAAGAATTTTATAAAATAACAACAGCAGTCGGGAAAAATCAATTTTTAACTTTTTATCTTATTGCTGCTCATCCGGGATGCACGGAAAAAGATATGAAGGATTTGAAGTTTTTTATGAATAATGTGATGAAAATCCAGCCCGAACAAGTGCAGATTTTCACACCGCTGCCGTCAACATTATCCGCGTTGATGTATTACACGGAACAAAATCCGTTTACAGGAGAAAAGTTATTTGTTGAGAAGGATGGGAATAGGAAAGAGAAACAGAAAAAGATTGTGACAAAGAAGAAACATAAATTAATTTAAGGAATATCCGGCCCCGCATGTGTACAATTTACCAGAGGGAATGAAAATTTACGTTGAATTATCTCGGCTTTTAAGATTAACGATACAAATAAATTAAGATTTTTTTGATTTTGTAGGCGAGTGGTAGTTTAATTATTAATTCTTATTCATTTCCAACTACTTTAATCGCGTTAAGCGGTTTGCCGAGGAATTTAGCTCCGAGCTCGGAAAATCTTGCTGCCATATCAGTAACAAAGAATGTAGAATTTGCATTAGTATTATCAGAAAGAAGTTTCTTTTCTTCGAGCAAAGCATTTAAATCATTCGAGCATGTAGTCGCGGAATCAACGAGCGAAACATTTCCCGTCATGAATTTTTCGATTTGCTTCGCAAGTAAAGGATAATGGGTGCAACCGAGGACTAATGTATCAACTTTAGCGGTTTTAAGTGGAGAAAGGTATTCCTTAATAATGAGTTCTGATGCCGGTTTATCTCCCCAACCTTCTTCTACAAGCGGGACGAATAGGGGGCACGGCTGCGAATAGACAGTGATTTTATTATTAATATCTCTGATAGCATTTGTGTAAGCATCGCTATTAATTGTTGCCGTAGTGGCGATAACGCCAACTTTACCTGATGAAGTTTTTTTAGCGGCAGCTTTTGCTCCCGGATTTATAACGCCGATCATCGGAATGTCGAATTCATTTTTAACGATAGGCAGTGCGAGTGCGGAAGCTGTATTACAAGCCACAACGATGCATTTAGCGTTATGGCTTTTGAGGAAAGAGACTGCTTCGCGTGTAAATTTAATAATAGTGTCTTTACTTTTTGAGCCGTAAGGCACGCGAGCGGTATCGCCGTAATAAATAATAGATTCTTTAGGGAGCCGTTTTTGAATTTGTTTAGCGACGGTTAATCCGCCGAGTCCCGAGTCGAAAATACCGATAGGATTCAAATTTTTCATTTTTTATTAATGTAGTCAATTATACCTTTAGCAATTGCTTCGGCAATTTTTTGTTTATAAGATGGTCTTCTCAAATAAGTTGCATCAGTCGGGTTGGTAAGATAACCAACTTCGATAAGGCACGCCGGGCAATAAGAATTTCTGAGCACGCTGAAGTTAGCTGTTTTAATTCCGCGTGAATTACCGACAGTTGTTTTTTTGAGTCTTTTTTGAATTTTTCCGGCGAGTTTTTTGGATTTTTCTCTATTTCTTTTAAAATGTCTGCCTAGGAGCCAGCGTTTAACTCTGTATTTAAGGTTTCCCCATTTAGAACTTATTTTCTTTTTAATGCCCATATTTTCGATTTTCTCTGTTCGTTTAGAACTTGCCACTTGAGCTTTTGAAAGGTAATAAATTTCACTTCCGCTAATTGAACGTTTATTTTTATCAACGGCATTTGCGTGAATACTCACAAATATTGATGCACCGATGTTATTCGCGATATCAGCCCGCTGCTCAAGTTCAATAAATCTATCTGAGTCGCGTGTCATTCGAACT
>QMOL01000119.1 GCA_003648225.1 Chlamydiota bacterium | reverse complement strand
ACCTTAAAAGTCACGCGGTTACTATTTTTTTCATCATTATTAGTTACAATTAACGGTCCGGTTTGCGCGCCATTAGGAACTTGGGTAAATATATGGTCTCTGTCCCAAGAAAATATATCTTCTGCTTGTTTATCTTGCCAAAATTCAACCCTACCCTCACCTGATAAAAATCCATTGCCCCAAATATTTACTTTTGCGCCTTCAGGCCCTTGGTCTGGAATTAAAGCGCAAATGCCTGGCGTTAGAGGATCATCGGTAACGCTAAAATCAATTTTATTACTCTCCCTATTTTTAGCTGTTGTTACCACCACTTGATAATCTCCCACATCAACATTAGGAACGCGAACAATTATATTTTCATTGCCCCACCATTTTCCTTCGCAAGGTTCGGGAAAATCAGTGCTGGCTAAATTTTCCTCCCCCTCTTTAATAAAATTAACTGTGCCCTCTGTTCTGCCAAAACGTTCGCCAAATATAGTAATATACTGTCCATGGGCTCCTTTGGCTGGATCTATATAATCAATGCGAGGACTAACTCCCACTCCCTCGCTAATAGTAAAATTAACACTGTTGCTATATTCTCCGCCTACTTTTACTACCACAGGATAATCATCAAAACTAAAATTGGGAACTATAGAACTTATATTAATATCTGACCAAGCAGTTATATTTTTTAAAATTGGCTCACCAAAATATAATTCACTTTCGCCCTGGTCATCGCCAAAACCCTTGCCAACGATTTTAAACTCTGTTCCCTCTACGCCCTCGTTTGGAGACAATTCGCAAATACCTGGACGTACTGTTTCATTAACTGTAAAATTATTCACTGTCGGGCCATAATCATCATCAGTTCGATCTTCTAAATTATTATTAGTAATTAACTTAATCGGTCCAGGCGCTGCTCCAGCGGGAATTTCAATTACTACTTGTTTATTTTGCCACGCAGAGCCACAATTTGCCAAAGGAGCTATTTTATCATCATTGTCATCATCTTCTAAACCCAAAAATACAACTTGCCCAGAGGAACGGCCAAAAGCTTCGCCTACAATAGTTAAATAATTTCCAGGAGAACCGTTTGGATATTTACCATAGGGATCATTAATAGGATCACCAGAAAAAATATTGGTAATTTTCGGAAGAGTGATACATTTACAATCATCTGGATTGCAATAGACAGAAGCGCATTCTGAGGGATCCATTTCTGTACAAACATTATCTTTTATAATACCGCACGCCGCGCCATCACACGCTCCGCAATAATCTCCTCCGCAATCGATTCCCTCTTCATCTTCATCTTTAATATCATTAAAACAATATTCAGGGCGAATAATTACACTGATAGAACTGGTGGTTGTTTCGTGATCATTAATATCAAAAACCTTGGCAGAAATAGAGTGCTTAGATAATAATTCTAAATCAGCAGTATCCCACCAGCCCTGGGCAAGAAAATTAGTAGGAGTAGCACCTTGCGGACCATCGCTGTCCACCAATTGCCCGTCAACATAAAATTCCACCAAGCTAATTCCGCTATCATCATTAGTATCGGCTTGCAAAAAAATTAAATCATTAGCGCTCACTCCGGCGCCATTATCAGGATCAGTAATACTTCCCTGGGGCGGAGTTACATCAATCAAATCCCCAGTAGTAAAATAACCTGTGCAATCTGGATATAACCCTCCACATTTTAATTCCTTGTTATCAGTGCTTTTTATACCTTCTTTTACTTCAACTCTATATTCAGTATCTTTGTCAAAACATTTTAAATTTTCATTCGGCTCAGGGCAAGCTTGATCTGGTATAAATTCTACTGTTCTAGATCTAATATTAAAATCGCCTTCTACTTTATCGTTATTATCCGCTCGCTTAATTTCAATTTTATTTTCAGCGCTGGAAGCGACTATATCGTGATTAAAAGTTACCCTGACTTTAACATTGCGAATTGGTATTGGACCCTGAGGAGCAATACTTTTAACCACTAAATTATTAGAATAAAACGGACCGCCACCGCCCGGACCGCCTTGCCCGCCCGGACCGCCTGGCGTTATTCCTGTGGCTCCCATTAATTTAGAAATTACAAAGCTGGCAATACCAAAAGATAATAATATAATTACTAAACCGATAGCGCCATTAAATAATAATCTTTTAGCTTGAGAAATTTTATCTTCATTGCCACCGGCTGTCATCCATTTAAAACCGCCAATCAAAATAACAACCACGGCCAAGGTTCCCAGAAACCCCAAAATTATCCTAATAATATTTGCGATGGTCACTCTAATATCCGTAGTCCCCAATCCTGAATCTTCCATATATCCCAAACCTGCGTCTACTTGCGCTAAAGCCAAATTACCAAATATAAAAATCGCCAATAACCAAATAATTGGTAAAATCAAGAATTTAATTTTTGCTCTGAAAATATTCATTATATTAGTAATCAGCAATTGGTAATTAATAATTAGAGATTGGGAATCAATACTTCCGGACCCGGCACTATATCACAATTTACCCCAGGATTTTCTCCCGCTTCCTTTTTGCATGGCTGCCAAAAACAATTTTGATAAATATCTTTTAATCTTGAAGAAATACTTGGATAATAACCGCTGTTTTCATAAAAAATAGCATGCTTAAAATAGACGCAAGTTTTAGAAACATTCTGACCATCAATCTCTTCTGAAATATTGCTAGAGCTTGGATAAAACCATCCATACCATGGAACTCCCTCAGTAGCGCCTTCAAAAATAATTTCGGGTCTAGGATCTCCAATAAAAATATTTGAATTATTAATGGTGCTGGACATCATTACCTTGCTAAAATAAATCTCTATTGGTTCTTTTAAGTGAACATTATCTATCACATCCACTTCCCCCACAAGTGGCGGTGAAACTATATCTGATAAACTCTCATCTTTATTATGGTGAATAAGTTTTTCAATTTTTGGCGGAGTTAAATCAATAGTGTCATTAGTGCTAAATTCCCACACATAATCATCGGTCTCGGCGGGCGTATTTTCGGTTTTAGCAGTATAATCAACTACGCCATTGCCATTGCCATCCAAGGGATTATCAGCCATATCAACTATTCCGCTATAAGGAAAATCAACGTGGTCGGGATCAATGGATTTTACAGTGGCTAACCAATTAATATCTTTAGGCAAACAAAATACATCCTGCCCGCAAGAATTAATTCCGCACAGATCATTAGTAATAAATTCCACTGTTTTATACTCATTAGAAATACTATGAAATCCTTTCAAAATATTTTCGTCCTGACCTGCTATATCAATATCAATTATATTAATATTCTTAATAGAAATTGGGTCAACGGCCTCGGAAAAATTCACCTGAACTATGGCATTGCGAGCTACTGTTGTATCAGCCAAAGGAAAAACGCTCGTCACTTTAGGAGGAGTAGTATCAGCAAAGGTGCTGACAGTAAACTCCCAACAATAAGCTCCTGACATACCCTCGCACTTATCAGCTTGGCTAAAGGCCTTATCGCCATTGGCTTTTAAAATATCATTTGATAAATAGATAATATACTCTGTATCCTGCGAAGCGTTTCCTAACCACTTAATTGGCTTAAACCTAAAAGTTTTTTGGTCTTCCATGACCATTGCTGACGCCTCCACAAAAGGCCCTGCTTCTAAGGAATCTCCTTTTTTAACAATACGGACACTCTCGGTAAGAATCCTGTCTGAAGGAGAATCTCCAATTTCCTCGCCCTCATCATCACCATCTTTAATAATGGTACTGGCATCAATCGGTTCCTTAAAAGTGACGACTATTTTGGTATTGCGGGCAACGTCGCGAGCATCGCGTCCTGGATAATGGCTCTGAATAATACGCCCCAGACCTCCAGTAGACAAACTTTCACTTGGAACGGTTGTACCACCTTCCCCGATATGTACACTGGTTGCGCCTGTTAAGGCATTCAAAACAAAACTAGCAATACTAAAGGCAAATATAATAATAGCCAAACCAATAGCGCCGTTTAATAATACTTTTTTAGCTTGAGCTACCTTATCTTCATTGCCGCCAGCTGTCATCCACACAAAACCGCCGTATAAAATAATAACTACCGCTACTGTTCCTAAAAGACCTAAAGCAATTTTAATAATACGGGCAATCACCACTCTAACATCTGTAGTAGCCAAACCGCTATCTTCCATATAGCTGAGCCCCGTGTCAACTTGAGCAGAGGAAATATTTGGCAATAAAAAAATAACTGCCATAACAAAAATAAAAAACAAAGCAGTTATTTTTAGATAAAATAATTTTTTTCTAGTGACAAGCATGAATTTAGAAATTGGAAATTAGAAATTGGAAATTAGGGCTGGATTTATTTTTTTTCTAATTTCTAATTTCCAGTTTCTAATTTCTAATCTATTCTTTATTTAGGCTATTGCTTTTTGTCGCAGTTATTAATTTATTAAGTTTTGGACCCAATTTCTGCATTACTTAGCTATATTGCTCTAATATTTCTCAAATAAAGCGAATATCGCTCGAATAAATATTATAATATTCAATATTTTCGGTCTGCTGGCTGACAATTTCCAGTTTCTCGTCCAGCGGACGATCAGCCTCTGGCTGACAATTTTTTTTGCACCATCTCCGATACTCTATCTCCATTAGCTCTTCCGGCCACTGCTTTCATCACTTCTCCCATTACTCTACCAAAATCACCTTGGCTAACTTCTCCCAATTTTTTTACAACCTTATCAATTATTTTTTCAATCTCTTTGTCAGATAATTCTTCAGGTAAATATGAATTTAAAATATCAATCTCTTCTTCTTCTTTTTTTACTAAATCATTACGTTCACCTTTTTTATATTCTATTATAGAATCACGGCGTTTTTTTATTTCACCTTTAATTATTTTTTCAACTTCCTCATCTTTCAATTCCTTCCTTTGCTCTATTTCCTTATTTTTTAAGGCAGCCTTAATCATTCGTAGCGTTGATGCTACGTTTTCTTGTTTAGATTTAAAAGCTTCTAAAAAATCAGCTTCTATACGTTTTTTTAAATTCATAACTAAAACGCTATCTTCTAAAAAATTTAGATTTGTAATCGTCTTCTTTGAGCTGGCCGGTTTTACGAAGATAATCTTTTTCAACCCTAGTTTTCATGCGATGTAATGCTGATTTTTTCTTTAAATTTCTGCTTTGTTCTTTTTCGTGATGTTGACTCTTTTTTGCCTGAATCAATTTGCCACTCTGAATCATTCTTTTACTAAACCGCCTTAGCATTGACTCAAATGTTTCTCCTTGTTTACGTTTTATTTCGAAAGACACAAAATTCACCTCCCTCTAAATGAGGATTAATTTATTAATAATTACTACTCTTATATTAGTATTTTTTTAAAAAATAGTCAAATGGACAATATGGAGCATAAAACATGGAACATGGAACACATAACATAAAACACATAACATGGAACATGAAACAATAAACGCCGGGTGTCTGCTTAAACTCAGCTCCGGGAGCCCTTAAATGCTCTCGGAGCTATTTAGTCCAACGTTGTTTATAAAAATAAAAAACCAGCTCCCGAGTTTGGGGGCTGGTTTTGGGAAATTAATCATGGAAAATACTAAAACTCGCAGTATTCTCAGTATTAGGAATTGTACCTAAATAAGATCGCAAATACCAACTTCCTTGGTCTATAAGTTCAAAAAAACTAATGGAACCGTCTCCCGATGGAAAATCCCAGTCAGCATAAAATAAAAGGCCATCAGAGGACCATCTTGGAGATACAATATAGTAAGACCAACCAGTAGCGCAATATTCCATAGTGCCATCTAACTTAACAAAGCAAGGATGTCTATATTGGCCAGCCTCGTTTGAAGCAGCTAAAGCAATAACTGTTCCATCTGGTGACCATGACGGAGCATAGGCCTTTCTAAACCAAGACGTCTTAGACACTCTACCACTACCATCACTATTAATAATCTCTACTTGTTTATAATCGTTCAATTCACCATGTACATAAACTATTTTACTCCCATCTGGTGACCATGACGGGTCAAGACTGCTACTAGAATATGATGTGATTTGTTGTTCTCCAGTACCATCAATATTCATAGTAAACAACTGATAATCATCTACAACCATCCTGCTAAAAACAATTTTTGTACCATCAGGAGAAATTTCTGGTCCTCTTTCGACTTCCGGTGTTACTGTAATTTGAACCACAACAAGAGTGTTTAAATCCATTGCATAAATATCATTATTTTGAACGAAAACAATCATATTGCTCTGGGGGTTAGCATAGGGATTTGATCCTCCAGAAAATAAATTAATCTTATTTTCTCCATTACCGTCTATACTATAGATTATATTGCCATCAGTTGCCCCAATAATTTTAAACCCCGGCCAACACCCATATTCGCCATCGGTAGATATACATAACAAATCGCCAATACACATATTATCATCAGGAGTAGATATACATCCAGCACCTTCTTCGCACCTGTCATTAACTGTGCATTCTACTCCATCATCACAATTACGAGCGGTACCGTCAATACAAACACCGTTATCGCAAGTTTCTCCTACTGTACAATACAAACCATCATCACAGCTACCGCAATCCAAAACACCACCACAGGTATCGGACTGACTGCCGCATTCGTAGCCCTGTTCTACACAAGTTTTGGGCGTACAACAAAAATCAGAATAACAAACTTGTCCAGAACTGCAACAACTGCCGTTACATTCTACATAGTCGCATTCACAGGTTCCGGAATTACAAGATTCATTAACCCCGCAAGTGCCACAATCTATAGTTCCGCCGCAAGTGTCAGATTGACTACCACATTCATAGCTTTGGTCAATACAGGTTTGGGGGGTACAGCAAACATCAGAATAACAGACCTGCCCAGAACTACAACAAGTTCCATCACACTCAACGTAATCACATTCGCAGATTCCAGTAGTACAAGTTTCATTAATCCCACAACTTCCGCAGCTCCCTCCGCAGCCATCATCACCGCATTCTTTGCCAGCGCAGTTGGGCAGACAGCAGTTGTTGCTGCCATCGCAAACTTCTCCATTATTACAACACACACTATTACATTCTGTATAATCGCATTCACAAATTCCAGTATTACAAGATTCATTAACCCCACAAGTGCCACAACTCCCATCACAACCATCATCGCCGCATTCTTTGCCAGCGCAGTTGGGCAGACAGCAATTGTCACTACCATCGCAAACCTCACCATCATCGCAACAATCGCCTCCGCATTCTTCAAATTCACAGCGGCATTTGCCATTCTTGCATTCTTCATTACTACCACAAGAACCGCAACTTATGGTATTACCGCAAGTGTCTGTTTGGCTGCCGCATTCATAACCCTGTTGAGAACAAGTTTTAGGGGTACAGCAATTAGCAGAATAACAGGTTTGGCCATTATCACAACAAGCGCTATCGCACTCTACATAATCACATTGGCAAAGACCGCTGATACAAGAGGCGTTGGTCTGGCAAGCGCCACAATCCATAGTGCCACCGCAAGTGTTTGACTGACTGCCGCATTCATAATTCTGTTGAGAACAAGTTTTAGGCGTACAACAATGATTAGCATAACATGTCTGTCCATTGTCACAACAAATGCTATTGCAATCAATAAAATTGCATTCGCAAACATTACTAACACAAGATTGATTATTACCACATTCTCCACAACTCCCGCCACAGCCATCATCACCGCATTCTTTGCCGGCGCAGTCGGGCGGTAGAGCTTCAGTAACACTGCAAACAGTTGATTTTTGGTCTTGGGAACAAAGATACTCGCCTTTGTTTTCGCAAGCTCCTACGCCTACAGAACAAGGTTTGCCAAGGTTGGAAAAATCTTCGTCAATTTGGCCATCGCAATCATTATCTTTGGCATCGCAAAACTCTTTAATTGGCCTGATTTCTCCCTCGCACTTATCACCCCACTGGCCATCAACGCATTTTTGAACGCCAAATTTACATTCTCCGGTGTCGGTTTCACCGCACTGACGTTCTTCTCCTGTTTGGCAAGGACAGCCGTTGTTAATTACGCCATCGCAATCATTGTCTAAATTATCAGCGCAATTTTCTTCTTGCGGTTCCAAGGGTTTAGCGTCGCAAACTACAGATTTTTTGTCATCAGAACAAATATACTTGCCGCTATTTTGACACTCGCCTACTCCTACAACACAGGATTTGCCTAAATCAGGAAAATCCTCATCAATGTCACCATCGCAGTCATTATCCTTGGCATCGCAAAGTTCTTCAATGGGTTCAATATTCCCTGCGCATTCACTCCATTGGCCATCAACACATTCCTGTTCTCCAAGTTGGCATTCGCCTACATCACTTGTGCCGCAGGCCTGTCTTTGGCCATTAACACAATCGCAACCTT
>QMOL01000118.1 GCA_003648225.1 Chlamydiota bacterium | reverse complement strand
TTTCAAAGAAGTTAGCAAACAGGCAAACAGGCGAACAGGCGAACAGGCGAACAGGCGAACGCTTTTTTATAATATAATAAATTTGTAATCATAAGACAGCCTAAAGTATTTATTACTTCGACACACAAAAATTAATTTACAAACAAACTATGGCAAGAGTATATCAAAAAAATATGCCATTGTCAAATAGACTTTTGATAAAGAATATAGTACAATATTTGATCGATAATAGACTTAATAAATACTTTAACGAATAATAACCCGATTTAATCCATAATGACATCCCCCGCCCTAAAGGGCACCCCCCCCGGCATCCGCGGGGTCAGAGACCTTAAAAAGGGGACTAATAATCCAACAATCCAACAATCCAACAATCCAACAATCCAACAATCCTAAAACAAGTGCCGCACGAAAACATACATAACGAAGAAAACCTTGGAAAGGTTTATGACTGGAAATTGATGAAGAAAGTTCTTCGTTATATCCTGCCATACAAGAAGTTGTTTGTTCTGGCAACCGTTTTTCTCTTACTTTCAAGTGCTTTACAGTTACTGGTTCCATACTTTTTTAAACTCGGCATTGATAAATATATTGATGATAAAACGATTCCGGATGATTCAAGAATTTCAGGTGTGATGTATCTTGCAATTATTATTGTTGCAGTTCTTTTCATAAAAACAATCTGCGAGTATGGTCATGTGATCGTTACTCAAATTATGGGTCAACGGGCAATGCTTATTCTTCGAACACAAACATTTGAACATCTTAACAAATTATCGCTCTCGTATTTTGATAAAAATCCTGTCGGCCGGCTGGTTACAAGGGTTACAAACGATGTTGAAGCGATAAATGAAATGTTCTCCACAATATTAGTCGCTTCACTTAAAGATATTTTAATGTTTTTCGGCAGTATTGTTGTTTTGCTTATGCTTGACTGGCGACTGGCTTTGATTTCGTTTTCTCTCTTGCCGGTCTTTCTAATCGTGGCAATGATCTTTAAGAAAAAAGTAAGAAGAGTTTTCAGAGATATTAGAAAATATCTCGCACGGCTGAACGCGATGCTTACGGAAGATATTTCCGGAGTTAAAATTATTCAGGCTTTCAGACAGGAAAAACGCCGCAGAGAAGATTATTATAAAACAAATCTAAATTACTATAACGCGGGAATAAAACAACTCGTTGTTTTCGGAATTTTCAGACCACTAATCGATGTCATTACAAGTGTGAGTACCGCCCTCGTAATCGTTTTTGCCGGAATATCAATCATGCACAGCACAATGTCTATAGGCACACTTGTCGCTTTTCTACTCTATATCGGATATATGTTCGGACCGGTTGTAAATATGACACAGAGATTCAATATTATTCAAAGTTCAATGGCTGCCGCGGAAAGAATATTCAATCTTCTCAACGAAAAACCTGAGATTCAGGAAAATATTTCCACAGCCGGTTCGCATTCAGAGTCAAAAGGGCTCGTTGAATTCGAAAATGTGACTTTCGGTTATACAGAAGAAACAGATGTTCTTAAAAATGTTTCCTTTAAAATCGAACCCGGGAAAAGCGTGGCTATCGTTGGTCCCACAGGCGCGGGAAAAACTTCAATCATTAATTTGATTTGCAGATTCTATGACACTAATTCCGGAATTGTAAAACTCGACAATTCAGATGTTAAAAACTGGAAGTTTGAGGATTTAAGAAAACATGTCGCTATCGTTCTTCAGGACGCGTTTGTCTTTAGCAGAAATGTTGCCGACAACATAACTCTCGGTGATGAAAATATCTCAAATGAAAAACTTATGCACGCCGCTAAAATGGTTCAGGCAGATTCTTTTATTAATAAATTGAATGACGGCTTTGATGAAATTATGGCGGAAAGAGGCGCTACTCTGTCCGCGGGACAAAGACAGTTGATCTGCTTCGCGCGCGCGCTCGCTCATGATCCGAAAGTACTTATTCTTGATGAAGCAACAAGTAATGTCGATCCGGCAACGGAGTCACTTATTCAAAATGCTATTGAAACATTGATGAAAGGTCGGACAAGCATTATTATTGCTCACAGATTAAACACAATTAAAAAAGTTGATGAGATAATTGTGCTTGATAATGGTCAAATCCTTGAACGTGGATCTCACGAAAAACTTTTTGCTCAAAAAGGAATTTATTATAACCTTTGCCTGATGCAGTATGGGAAAGAAATAGAAAGCGAAACTGTAACTACATAACAATGAGAAATTATAATGTCAAAAAAAATTAATGTCGGAATTATAGGATGCGGAAATATCAGCGAAGCATATCTTATCGCAGCTAAAAATTTTCCAATAATGAAAATAACAGCTTGTGCGGATATAAATATGAATGCTGCAAAAACAAAAGCAGATGCGCATAATATACAGAATATGTCCATTGATGAACTATTGCAAAATGAAAACATAAATATCATTCTTAACCTTACAACTCCACAAGCTCATACAGAAGTAAATATAAAAGCTTTGCAGGCAGGTAAACATGTGTATTGCGAAAAACCTTTCGCTATTTCCCGCAGTGATGGTAAAAAAGTTCTCCAACTAGCTAAAGAAAAAAATCTTCTCGTCGGTTGCGCTCCGGATACATTTCTCGGCGGCGGAATACAAACATGCCGCAAAATCATCGATGACGGTGAAATCGGAAAACCTGTCGCGGGAACTGCTTTTATGATGTGCCATGGTCATGAAAGTTGGCATCCCAATCCGGGCTTTTATTATTTGGAAGGCGGTGGACCATTGATGGATATGGGACCTTATTATATTACCGCGCTTGTTAATTTAATTGGACCCGTTAAACGCGTGTGTGCTTTATCAGCAACACCTTTTAAGGAGCGGATCGCCACTTCCAAAGGGCAAAATGGAAAAATCCTCCCTGTTGAAGTTCCAACTCATATTGCCGGAACACTTGAGTTCCAAAATGACGCGCTGATAACTTTAGTAATGAGTTTTGATGTGTGGCATCACAGTAACCATAATATAGAAATTCACGGCAAAAAAGGCAGCTTACAGGTTCCTGATCCAAACGGCTTCGGAGGACCGGTGAAAATAAATAAACCGGGCGATGACGGATGGCAGAATGTTCAGCTTTCTCATACTTATACTGATAATATGCGAAGTATCGGTGTCGCTGACATGGCTTACGCTATTAAATATAATCGTAAAAATCGTTGTAGCGGGGAACTGGCTTATCATGTTTTGGATGTTATGATTGCTTTAATCGAATCAGCGGAAAAAAGGGAATTTATCAATGTTGAAAGTACTGTTCAGCAACCCGCCGCTTTGCCAACAGGACTAAATAATGGAGAACTCGATACTTGAGATTTACAAAATGGAGGGACGCTGTCTCCAGCGTCCTAAATCACGTGCATAAAGGTCGCTGGGGACGGCGACCCTCTACCGTTAAACCAAAAGGAAATAATATGAAAAAGAAAGCGTTAATCACCTGGGGAGGATGGGAAGGTCATGAACCTCAACAATGTGCGAAAATCTTTGAACAGATTCTGATATTGGAAAATTATGATGTTGAGATGACAACGACACTGGATATTTATCTCGATGAAGAAAAAATGCCGCTGTTCGATCTTATCATTCCTGTCTGGACAATGAGTAATATTTCCGCCGAACAGGAACAGGGGCTGTTGAAAACAATAAAAGCAGGTGCCGGTATCGCCGGATGGCATGGCGGAATGGCTGATTCATTCAGAAATAATGTTGAATATCAATGGATGGTCGGCGGACAATGGGTGGCTCATCCCGGCAATATCATAGATTATACAGTAAATATTATTAAGAAAAATGATCCTATTGTCGCAGGGTTAAATGATTTTAAAATGCATTCCGAACAGTATTATATGCACACAGATCCGGGAAATGATGTTCTGGCAACTACTACTTTCTCAGGTAAATACGGTGACGCGGAATGGATTGCAGGAACAGTAATGCCGGTCGCGTGGAAAAGGAAGTTTGGTATCGGGAAAGTGTTTTACAGCTCCTTAGGACATGTCGCAAGTGATTTTGACGTTCGGGAAGCTAAAGAAATAATGCGAAGGGGTATGCTCTGGGCGACGCGATAGAGTAAAAGGACAAAATAATTCGACTCCTGATACACCTTTCAGTACGCATGCGATTTTCCTCATGGTCAGGAATAAATTTGTCAATTTGACAATTGAATGTGTGAAATGACTGTATATTTTGGGAAAAAAAGACGCGGATAAAGTGAAAAACAGATTGAGCTGGAGTTCAAATCGCTTTAATAGCATGGAATCCCAAGTTTTGGCACGATAAATGCTCTTCGTTAAGTAGTTTTTCATGGTTTCTCCTCCTAAATGTGACCGGTTTGTCCGGTCACATTTTTTTTACTAAATACACGAAATGTTTTTAACCACAGATGAACACAAATAGAAACCGATTTTAAATACATATCGCCACTAATGCGCGAATTAAAGACGAAGATTAATCCTTATCCTAATAGATATTCTCTTTTCAATAAACCTGTATTTATTCGTGCATTAGCGGCTAAATATTTGTAGCAGTGGCTGCGGGATTCTTTTATCGGAGATTCTTTAAATTATTTAATTTTATATCCAATCAGTCCGCGAATGAAGCGGATTAAACCGAATAAAAATGTTCCAAAAAGAATACCGAAAATCAAAGTTAACATGGATATTTGCAAAAGCCACGGTCGCCAGGGCGCCCGCCGGTCGCGGTTGTTTGCTTTCAGATGAATTTTGAGTGCGTTGGTATTATTTATTAGTTCAGTTGCAACACATAAATTACTTTTATAAATAATTAAATCAGCATGTTGACTGCTGCTTAAATTCGTTTCGGTTTGTAAATCATTTATATACCGTACGTAAAAATTGATTTCTGCCTGTAATACTTTCTGTTCTCGTTTCACAGGAGTTAACAGAGGACCATACCACGAGTTACGATCTCTTTGATAAGCTCGTACAGTTTGTGCGTACCACACTCCTATTGGTTTTCTTATTGGAATATATATTTCAGGATGAAATATAGTACTACTAAGTAATATTAAGATTCCGCAAACGATTATAATCACAAGAGCTTCAATATCGAATTTTCTTTTTTTCACTTATAAAATTATGTAATATTTTTATTTTAATAATAATTGTTATTTTATATTTTTTTCTAAATCAGGATTCTTTTCTTTCCAGTCTGAATACGTTAATTTATTTTTGAAGATATCCATTACTTTTTTATAATAATTATTGCTGCTTAAATTATATGCTTCTTTCTCTAATTCAATTGCTTTTTCAAAATCACCTTTTTCTGCATAAGCGCATGCAAGTGTATCCAAATATTGAGGCCGTTTTTCTAGAAGGACAGCTTTTTCAGCTAAAGCAAATGCATTATCGACATTCATAAAATTTTTCTCGGTAAGATATATCCAAGCTAAGCAGTTCATGGCATCAGGGATTGATTCATATTTTAATGCTTTCTCAAAGTCAATTATAGCCAGGTTGATTTTTCCTAACAATTGATATACAGAACCTCTGTTTAAATATGAATATGAATAAGAGGGATTTTTTTCTATCGCAATATTGAAATTTGTCAATGCATTTGTTAAATCATTCCTATATAAAAAACCGAGTCCGGCATAGAAATATGATAAATAATAATCACGATCAATTTTTAACGCGGATAAAATATCTTTGAAAGCTAAATCGGTATTGTCATATTTCAGAAACATATTTGCGCGGGCTAAATACCCATCTACAGAATATGAGTTTAATCTGATAACCTTACTGAAATCTATAAGTGCTTTGTTTGTTTCATCAATTATTGTCCAATAATTTCCTCTTGCTATTAGATATTCCTCATTATTAGGGTCATTAGCAAGTTCATTACTTAAAAGAGCTATGGTTTGAAGAACTTCATTATTATCACTATTTTTTGTATAGCGGCAAGTATTTTTACGGTGATTATTATCAGATGATTTTATAACCTTAAAATAAAAGGCAATAAATATTGCAACTATTATTGTCGTAAAAATATAAATACTTTTTTTCATATAATTATTGCAATTAAATGCTAATTGTCATTTTAGCGGATTGTGATTCTCCGGGCAGAATCCATTTGCTGCCCGTAACGCTGTTTAATGTGTTCGGAGCACCCATCCACGGCTCAACGCAAAAGAATGGTTCGTCTTTTAATGTGTAAAGCTGAATATAAGGAAAGTCTATATCATCAATTGATGTTGAGATGTTAATTTTAAAATTATCGGGAAAAATTATCTGCGCGGCTTTTTTATTTCCGGTTCGCATTAATAAATCAGTGAGAGCAGGGGAAGTTACCGGCAATGGTAATTCCGGACATTTTTTTGTTCCGATTACATCATTGCATTTCTCGTTGTATTGAATAGAATAAGTTGGTGCCGCATTAAACAAAATATTTTCTTTTTGTTCTAATTTGGTAAAAAAGTATGGATGAAATCCCGCGTAAAACGGCATTGCTTTTTCACCGGTGTTTTTAAATGTGACTGTTGCAGTTAAAGAATTATCGGTAATTTTATAGTTTAATAAAATTCGGAATTGGAACGGGAACTGTACGATAGTATTTTCTGTGTGTGTAAGTTCAAACATTATTTCCGAATCATCTTTTTGTTCAAGAACATTCCACGGCATCTTATCCGCAAAACCGTGCGCGGGCATTTCATATAACTTATTCTCATATAAATATGTGCCGAGTTTTCCGTTACGCTCAAGTCGCCCGCATATTGGAAAGAGGAAAGGAATTCCTCCGCGAGTTTTTCTTGAATTTTTATCCCAGAAGAAATTATGCTGAAATAATAATTCACGATTATTTAAAATCAATGATGAACATATTGCACCGAGTTCAGGTGCGAATTCAGCTGTCGCGCCGTTTGGCGAGGTTATATTTTTAATATTGAAAGAGTCGTGCATTTATTAGTTAAAAGTTAAACCCCAGCATACCCGAAATTCTCCGGGCGCGGCGCGGGGCGCTTACGCGAGTTAAAAGTTAAGGACCAAAGCAAGGTGGTAAATCAAATAAATAGACTTGACTACCTTCCGTTTATTCACCAAACCCAAATTGAATAAATCCGGAAATCAAATTATGATTTGTAAAATCACAATTTCATCAGCCGTACCTGAAACTTATCAAAAATTGGTACGGCATCACCGATTTCCTTGAAAAGTATTTCTTTTTTTAAATTCATTTAAGATAGCAGAAAATATTTTCGGCTTGCTTATTTCCCATTTCGGCGCTATCAGATATTCATTGTTTGAAGAACCGAATAAGCGGTGAATAACTTTATCCCGTGGAATAGTTTCAACAATATTTACAATTAAGTTTAGATATTCATCGAAATTATAAAGTTTAATTTCACCGTTCAGCCACATTTTCTCTAAAGGCGTATTTTTGATGATTTGCAGATGATGAATCTTAAATCCGTCAATTCCGGCATCGGAAAATATTTTTATACTTTTCTTCATTTGGTTTTCTGTTTCGCCGGGTAAACCGAGAATGATGTGCGCGACAATATGCTGCACTCCCGCACTTTTTAATTTTTTTATCGCGGAAAGTGAAGCGGCATTATCATGCCCGCGATTTAAAAAATCCAGAGTCTTATTATGAGCGGTTTGAACACCAAGCTCAACCCAAATTTCATTTTCTTTAGTTAGATTGCTGATTATATTTATGATCTCATCAGCAAAACAGTCCGGGCGCGTTGAAATGCTTAATGCAACGATATCTTTATGGTTAAGTGCTTCGGTGTATGCTTTTTTCAATTCCGCCGGATTACCCGCGGTATTGCTTCCGCTCTGCAGATAAGCTATATATTTATTAGCTTTATAAAAACTTCCGCGCTGATTAATTCTTTTATTAATTTGCTCTGTGATTGTGCCGGAAGAGAGTTCTTCAGGCGGTTCATAAGCTTCCGGTAAACAAAAAATGCATCCGGTTTTACCGTTGATTCTATTTGGACACGGGTTGTGTAAAGTCAATGGAATGCGAGCGATTTTTTCACCGAATTTTTGTTTGCAAAAATTATTCAGTGAAAAGTACGGATTTTCAGGAGCGAATTTTCTCACACAGGGTATTTCATTTTTATAGATATTACTTATCATTTTGTTGATATTCAATTTTATTCAGTAAACATTATACTATTCTCTAAAGCCTGTGTCAATCTAAGATTCCTAAGATTTGGTTACCACTTGATTTTTTAAAAAGTATATGTTATTATATTTGCGCAATCATGATAAGATTTGCACAACCATGCATGACTTGCACAGTTATGCAAAAAGAAGGAAGGGTCCATTAAAAACTTTTCAAACATATTTCTCGATTTAGCGCAGCGCCCCGCGCCGCGCCCGGAGAATTTCGGGGATGCTGGGGTACGTCCGTTTTTTTCTTAAAAAAAGTACGGTTTTTCATTGCCGAGCCGTTTTTTT
>QMOL01000117.1 GCA_003648225.1 Chlamydiota bacterium | reverse complement strand
TCCTTTTACCCATAAATTTGATTTCGCAGAATTCAAATTTCCTCAGCTGTGCCTAAAGCCTGTCTCACATCGGCACAGTTACAACTAAAACTATTTGATCAAGCGGAAATCCTTTTATCCATAAATTTGATTTCGCAGAATTCAAATTTCCTCAGCTGTGCCTAAAGCCTGTCTCACATCGGCACAGCCCTATTATACACTTTTTTCAATTCTTTTCCAATAGCCTTAATTCCTTCTTCAACTATTTTATCATCCTGAGAGTAGCTTATTCTAATACATTCATCTTTATGCCGCCAGTCTTCATTGAGTCCGGGATAAAAATAGTGACCCGGGACAACAAGCACACCATTGTTTTTCAGCCGTTCATAAAGTTCGCCACAGGTTATCGGCATATTTTTAAACCAGAGCCATAAAAACATTGCGCCTTCAGGTTTATGAATATAATAATTTACTCCTTCAAATTCCTTTCGGATTAACGCAACCGCTTTTTCCATTTTCTTTTTATAAAACGGTCTAACTACATCACGGCTGATCTCTATTATTTCACCGCTGCGGATAAGTTCCATCGCGATTACAGGTCCAATTCCACCGGGGGCCAAACTAATTATCGCGTTCAACTGCGATACAGCCTTTATTATTTCCTGATTGGCAATTATTATTCCTGTCCGTGTTGCAGGCAAACCGAATTTTGAAAGACTCATACAAATAATCGTTTGTTCGTTCCATACCGGCGCGGCATCAACATAAATCATATTAGGAAATGGAGTTCCATAAGCATTATCAATAATTAGCGGCACGTCATTTTCAGCGGCTATTTGACTTAATTTATCTATTTCATCGTTGGTTAAAACATTACCGGTCGGATTAGTCGGTCGAGAAACGCACATCGCGCTAATATCATCTGTGATTTTTAAAGTATCAAAATTTATATGATATTTGAATGTGTGTTCATCAATAAGTTCTATTTTCGGTTTATTTGCGACAAAAAAATCTGCGCTCAAACCAACATCTGAATAACCAATATATTCCGGCGCTAAAGGGAAAAGCACTTTTTTCTTTTTGCCATTTGAAAAATCTCCGGCAAACAAATTGAAAAGATAAAAAAACGCCGTTTGACTTCCGTTTGTAAGTGCTATATTTTCCGGTTTAATGTCAAAACCGAATTCCTTACTGAAAAGTTTCGATAGTGCATCTATAAATCTTGCGTTTCCCGACGGACCGTCATAATTACCAACCATTGCAGCGTATTCTTGCTCATCATTTATAATTTCAACCATTCTGTTGTGAAAAATTGTGTCAATCTCTTTAATATGAGCAGGAGCACCACCGCCAAGCATAAACATTTCGCTTCCGGTATTTAACGCGTTATCGAGATCTACCATCAGTTCATTTATACCTGACGTTTTTGTAAACTTTTTTCCAAATTTTGATAAATTCATGATAATAGTATATCATATTACTTTATCTATTGCAATAAATAACGTCTTTTGATATAATATCTAACTCTTGAATAAATGCGGAACATTGCTGTTCGTGCTTGTTCTAATTATTATATTTATAAATTTATATGGATTTTGATAACCCTAAATATCGTGAAATGTTCCGACATACCGCAAGCCATGTTCTCGCGCAGGCTGTAACCGAACTTTTCCCGGAAGCGAAATTAGCGATTGGTCCTGCAATCGCAACGGGTTTTTATTACGATTTTGATGTACCGGAACCATTCACTCCGGATGATCTCAAACGAATTGAGAAGCAGATGTTCAAAATTGTCAATAAAAATTTGCCACTTGAACATGAGGTTTGGTCAAGAGAAAAAGCATTGGATTTCTTTAAAGAAAATGATCAGCCTTATAAAATTGAACTGATTGAATCTCTCGGCAACGAAGAAGATATCTCAATCTATAAGCAAGGCGATTTTATCGATCTTTGTAAAGGACCGCATTTGGCTTCAACAGGCGAGGTTAAAGCCGTTAAACTTTTGAGCATCGCCGGCGCATATTGGCGCGGTGATGAAAAGAAACAAATGCTTCAACGTATTTACGGCACCGCTTTTCCTGATAAACAATCATTGAAAGCCGAACTTACAAGACTCGAAGAAGCCAAAAAACGCGATCATCGTAAACTCGGCACCGACCTTGAACTTTTCAGTTTCCACGACGAAATCGGACCGGGTCTCGCTGTTTGGCATCCCAAAGGCGCTATCATCAGAAACGAAATCGAATCCTTCTGGCGAGCAGAACATTATAACGCTGATTATGACCTCGTTTATACTCCGCACATCGGGAAAGCCGAACTTTGGGAAACAAGCGGACATCTCGACTTTTACCGCGAAGGAATGTATCCGGCAATGAATATTGATGAACATGAATATTTTGTCAAACCAATGAATTGCCCGTTCCATATCCTCATTTACAAAAGCAAACTTCGCTCATACCGCGAACTGCCGATAAGATGGGCGGAGCTCGGAACAGTTTATCGTTACGAACGCAGCGGCGCGCTTCACGGACTTCTTCGCGTTCGCGGATTCACTCAGGACGATGCACACATTATTTGCGCCCCCGATCAGATGGAGAGTGAAATTGACCGTGTGTTGGATTTCTGTCTTGATATGTTGAAAGTTTTCGGCTTTGAAGATCTGCATGTTTATATCTCAACACGACCTGAAGGAAAATGTGTTGGTAAACCGGAACGATGGGAAGCGGCGCAAAAAGCTTTGCAAAAAGTCGTCGAAGCAAAAAAGATCCCCTTCGATATAGACAAAGGCGGCGGCGCATTCTATGGTCCGAAAATCGATATAAAAATTAAAGATGTCCTTCAGCGGGAATGGCAGTGTTCAACAATTCAATTAGAATTTAAACTACCGGAAAGATTCGGAATGACGTTTATCGGCGAAGACGTAAAAGAACATCAGCCGTATGTTATTCACAGAGCTTTGCTCGGCGCAATAGAAAGATTTTTTGCCGTTCTTTTGGAAAACTGCGCGGGAAATTTCCCGCTTTGGCTCGCTCCAGAACAAATTAGAATCGTTCCAATTAAAGACAGTCATGTCGAATACGGAAAAGAAATACTGAAAAAATTGAAAAAAAGGAATTTACGAGCTTCGCTTGACGAAACAAGTCGACCAATGGGTGCAAAAATAAGGCAATCCCGACTTGAAAAAATTCCTTATTCGGTTATAATAGGTGATAACGAAGTGGAAAACTCCTGCATATCCGTTAAATTACAAAACGGTAAACAGTTTCAGGATATCTATTTAAATGATTTTATTACACAAATTTGTAATGAGCGCGATACTCGCTCTTTAAAAAACATCTTGTTGAAAAATACAGATGTATAACCCAAAAATAGGAGGACGTTATTAAACGTTCGTTTCAACGCGAGGAAAAAACTCGCATAAATCATAAGATTAAGGCTCGGGAAGTCAGACTTATTGCCGATGACGGTATGCAGCTTGGCGTTGTTTCTCTTAGTAGAGCTCTTGAAGAAGCCGACAGTAGAAATCTTGATTTGGTTGAAGTAGCACCGAATGCAAAGCCGCCTGTTTGCAGAATCTTGGATTTTGGTAAATACAGATATGAGCAAACCAAGAGAGAAAAAGAAGCTCGGCATCACAGCCATAAAGTAAAGACTAAAGAAATCAAGCTAAGACCGAATATCGGTACGCATGATTATGACTACAAAAAAAATCACGCGATCGATTTTCTGCAACATGGCGATAGAGTGAAAATTACATGCTTCTATCGCGGCAGAGAAATGGCACATCAGGAAATCGGACGCGAACTCGTAAATAAAATGGTGGAAGAAGTTCAGGAATTCGGCGCGGTAGAAAGTCAACCGAAAAAGATGGGTAATACATTTAGCGTTGTTCTTGGACCAATAAAATTAACAAAAAAATAATTAAGTTTTGCATTAAACGCAAAATATAACAGGGAGATATTAATGCCTAAAGTAAAAACAAGAAAAGCTGTCAGTAAACGTTTCCGCGTTACTAAAAACGGAAAAGTCGTCCGAAGCAGCAGCAAAAAAAGACACCTGCTGACTTGCAAAAGCAGAAAGAAAAAACGTGACCTCAGGCAGCCCAAAATCGCTGCCAAACAGGACTCAAAAAATATTATTAAAATGCTTCCTTACGCGTAAAGGAAGAAATGAATAAACAATATTCAACAGTAAAATGAGCAATGTAAAAGTAAAGAGTTGTTTCCTAACTTTATGATTGAAAATTTTTGCTCAAAAATGCGCCTGTAGAGCGTTGAGCATTGAATATTTATAATCTTTAAATAATCGCACAGGTAAACGGCCACCATGCGGTTAATAACCATAATAACTAAAGGAGTATATTATGCCAAGAGCCACAAACGGTCCTGCTTCACATCGCAGGAAAAAAAGAATCTTCAAACAAACAAAAGGTTTCGTCGGCGGAAGAAAAAATCTGCTTAGAACCGCAAAAGAAACCCTTAATAAAGCATTAGCTTACGCTTTTCGCGATAGACGTATCAAAAAACGTAACTTCAGAAAACTCTGGATTACAAGAATCGGCATCGCGGCAAGAAACGGCGGCACAACTTATAACGCTTTTATCAGTGGTTTGAAAAAAGCTAATATTGAGCTGAACAGAAAAGTTCTCGCGAATATCGCTGTCCACGATGAAAACGCATTCAATAAACTTATCAAAATCAGTAAAAACGCGTAATTTTAAGCGGGCGGTTTCGCCCGCTTTTTTCTGACACTTAAATAGGGCAACATAGAGATGTCCCTACCAAATACAGAATATCAATCTCTTGCTTCCCATGATTGACAATCTAATAAATCAACTCGATCGTATCTGTAAAAACGCCGAAGAAGAAATATCTTCTGCAGCTTCGCTTGTTCAGTTAAGTGAACTTCACACAAAATTTCTTGGTCGAAAAGGTTTGGTCGCACAATTGATGAGCGAAATGAGAAATCTCTCGCAGGAAGAAAAGCCGAAACTCGGTCAAAAAGCGAATATTGTTAAAAATGATATTTCTAAGATTTTAGTTAAAAAAGAAGACGAGCTTCAAGCAAACGAAGACGCTGAAAAAATCCAAAGCGATAAAATCGATGTCTCATTGCCGGGAACTCAGCAAAAAGCCGGTGGAATTCATCCTCTTACTCAAACTATTAACGAAATAATTGATATTTTTGTCCAACTCGGTTTTACAGTTGAAGAAGGTAAAGAAATTGAAGATGAATGGCACACTTTTGACGCGTTGAATATTCCGAAATCTCATCCGGCGCGTGATGTTCAGGATACATTCTTTGTAAAATCTTCTCCGGAAATTGATGTCTCGGAAAACCAAACCGTTCTGCGAACTCATACTTCACCGGTGCAAATCAGAGTTATGCAAAACTCTGTTCCGCCATTGAAATTTATCGCTCCGGGAAGAGTTTATAGAAATGAAACAATCGATGCTTCTCATTATTCAATGTTTCATCAGGTTGAAGGACTTTATGTAAATGAAAATGTTACTTTTGCGGAACTTAAAGGCACTTTACTCGCTTGGGCTCACGCGTATTATGGTCCTGATGTTGATCTTCGCTTCCGACCAAGTTATTTTCCTTTTACCGAGCCAAGCGCGGAAGTTGATGTTACATGCACAATGTGCGGCGGAAAAGGCTGCAGCGTTTGCAAACAAACCGGCTGGGTGGAAATTCTCGGTGCAGGAATGGTGCACCCAAATGTCTTTAAATCTGTTGGCTATGATCCGGAAAAAATTACCGGATTCGCTTTCGGTATGGGACCTGAAAGAATCGCTATGCTCAAGCACAGGATTAACGATATTCGACTTTTATACGAGAACGACACCCGCTTCCTGAAGCAGTTCGTATAAAATTCTATAAGCGTCTTGCTTATGAATTGATTAAACACTCAATATTCAATACACCACAGCGCACTTTTGAAGCAGAAATTTTCAATGAACAAGTGAGGAATTAACTCTTAACTTTGAGATGATCGCGCGAATTACGCATGTTATTTCATTAGGCTCCTTTTACTGTTGAATGTTGATTATTTAATTCGGACTACCTGCTGCGAACTATTAACTACTAACTATCAAAATGTTCAAAATCGGACAAGGAATTGATGTTCACGCTTTTGCTGCCGACAGAAAACTCATCATCGGCGGTGTAGAAATCCCTCACGAAAAAGGTCTGGCAGGACATTCCGATGCCGATGTTTTAATTCATGCTATTTGTGACGCGATCCTCGGTGCTGCCGGTCTTGGCGACATAGGTTTACATTTCCCCGACACAGATGAAAAATACCATAATATTGACAGTAAAATTTTACTCCGAGAAGTTGTTTCTAAAATTCATAAAGAAAATTTCGAAATTGTAAATGTCGATTCTACTGTCATTGCGCAATCACCAAAATTATCTCCTTACACAAATTCAATGCGCGATGTTTTATCTGCAATTCTCAAAATTGGCAAAAACAATCTGAATATTAAAGCTACTACAACAGAAAATCTCGGCTTCACAGGCAGAAAAGAAGGAATCGCAGCTCACGCGATCTGTCTATTGCAATCAACAATCTGAATTACAAAATTTCAAAATGAACCGAAACCATCTAATAATTTTATTTTTTATTATTATTTTTTGTGGACTTTTTTATTTAAAATTCCATAAAAATTATACACCAATACGGCAAAAGTTATCTGTCAATACAAACGAAGAAATTCAATCGGAAATCAAAACAAACGCAAAAAAACAAAAACCACTTTTGATTTCCCCTACAAACATTCCCGGTATTTCTTCAACAAACAAAAACTTTTCTCAACTCAACATCATTACTAATAAAATTTCTAATTCTCCTTATATTGAAGGTGAATTGATTCTTCGCGTTTCTAATGACGCGGTAATGAAAAAACTTGAATCTCAACTCGAAGAAAAAGGTATCTCCGTTTTGAGACGCGTTGACCAACTCGGACTTATCCGTGTAAAACTTCCGGATGGAATGAAAGCGGATGAAATGAAAAAAATTCTTTCTGAAATGGATGACATTAAAGAAACTCTTCCAAATGTAAAAACAAAAGTCCCGAAAAATGTTAATAATATCCCAATGTTTGACAACGGGAAACCAATTACAGCAGTTTCTAAAAATGGTAATGAACTTCTGAAAAATACTGACCCGGCTGTTCGTGCTGAACTTGGAAACAACGTGATTGTCGCATTGCTCGACACAGGTGTTGATGACACTCATCCCGATCTTACAGAAAAAACGCTTCAGGGATATAATTTCGTCGATGATAACGCGATAACAAGCGACAAAAACTCTCACGGTACAGCTTGCGCGGGAATTATTATCGGTAATGGTAAAAATCCCGATAGCGCGAGAGGCATCGCTCCAGCAGCTTATCTTCTTCCTGTAAAAGTTATGGACGATAACGGAAAAGGCAACTCTTTCGCCGTAATCGAAGGTATTGTTTACGCGGTTGATCGCGGGGCTAAAATTATTAATTTGAGTATCGGAACTGACGCTGATTCAAAAATTCTTCGCGAAGCTATTGATTACGCTATTAAAAAAGGGGCCGTGGTAATCGCTGCAGCGGGAAACGATGGCGAAGAAAAAACATTATTACCGGCGGGATATCAAGATGTAATTTGTGTCGGCGCAATTGACGGTTCAAAAAATCATGCCCCTTTTTCAAATTACGGCGATAAAAATGACGTCGTTGCTCCCGGCGTTGCTGTTTACACAACCGCTCCGGAAGGCGGATATAAATCTTTCACGGGAACTTCCGCGGCAACTCCGTTTGTTTCCGGTGCTGTTGCGGCTCTACTCTCACAAAACTCACATATTTCCCCCGCTGAAGCAATGGATATGGTTTTAAACCGCACCGATAATCTCGGTCCCGCGAATCGGGACATTCTTTTCGGAAACGGGATTGTGAATGTTAAACGTCTGCTCGAGAAAGAAGGCGATTCGGTTTATGATGCCGCACTTACAACATTATACTTTGAGCCGGCGAATTTAGTTCCAGGTTCAGATGTGAAGGTGCATTTTGTCATACAGAATCAGGGTAACCGCACAATAAGTTTCGGTAAGTTTCTTTACGAAATCGGTGAAGAAAAAAATGATATTTCTATTAAAAAGCTGAATGTCGGGGAATGTGAAGATATTACTCTGCCATGGACTGTTCCGCTTAAAAAGCCACAAAAAGAAATGAAAATTCAAGGATACTTTAAAATCGGCGAAGCTGACGATGAACCAAAAGATAACGGGCAAGCAGTAATCCTGCAAAGAGCAGATTGGCAGTGATTAGTTATCTGTCGAAGATCCGCCGAATGAGGATTATTAGTTATTGGTTATTGGAAGTGACCTTGAGGCCCCGCGTATATTTTAAATTATCGTTCCCATTTCTTCCATACCTCCCATTTCTCCCATACCTCCCATTCCTCCCATTTCTCCCATGCCTCCCATGCCTCCCATGCCTCCCATTCCTCCCATTCCTCCCATTCCTCCCATTCCTCCCAT
>QMOL01000116.1 GCA_003648225.1 Chlamydiota bacterium | reverse complement strand
CAATATATAAATCTTATTTATAAAATAATAAAATATAAAAAATTATAAACCATACAAAGTATTAAAATAAATTAATTATTAGTGTTCATTCGTGTTCATTAGTGGTTAAAAAAATATTAGTGGATTAAATTAATGTTTATTCGTGTCAAAAAAAAGGAGAAATATAATGCAAAAATTACGCTCGTACTCTTTCACTATCTTCGCAGGTCTGTTAATTAGTCTGTTTCTTGTTGCGGCAATCAGTTCTGCTGCGGACTCAAAACCGGTAGAAAGTCAAAAAACTGAAAATGGTCAGGTTGTAACAAAAGACACTTCGCTAATTGACATGTTTAAAACCGGTGGACCGCTAATGTATCCTCTTGTTTTATGCTCATTTGCGGTAATAGGATTAATTGTTTTTCACATTATGGAACTAACAAAAAGTAAATTTGTTCCGGATGAGCAGGTTAACGAGCTAAGAAAATTAATGTATAATCATGATACAAAAGCGGCTTACGCCTACTGCGATCAAAACCCAAGTTTTTTGACAAATGCTTTTGCAGCAGGTGTTTTACGCCTTAAAAATGACGCGCCGGGAAAAGGTGTTCCTTTTGCCGAAGCAGCGATGAATGAAGCGATCGACAGCCAGGAAACAAAAATGAATTTCTGGATGAATATGATTTCCGTTATCGCGGCTATTTCTCCAATGATCGGACTGTTAGGAACGGTAAGCGGAATGATAAAAGCTTTTCAAAAAATCGGAATGGGCGGAATGGGTAAACCGGAACAACTTGCCGGGAATATCGGTGAAGCGTTGATTACTACCGCAACGGGATTAATAGTAGGCATTCCCGCCATGCTCGCGTTTTTTATTTTTCGTGGAAAATTTGATTCGTTGATTTCAAGTGTTACAGATACGCTTACAGAACTGATAGATTTATATACCGGTGAAAATGTTGCTCGGGAAATGTATGAGGCGAAATTTCCTATCACTCCGCAAAAGGAAACTCCACAACCGGAAGCACCGCAGCAACAGCAAGCCGAATAATAAAAGACCTTTAGACCTTAGACTTTTGACTCTTACTTATGAAACGCAAAAAAAAATTCAGGGAACATGCTGAAATCGATATGGCTCCGCTTATCGACATGGTTTTCTTATTGCTGATATTTTTTATGTGCAGCGCGACTTTATCGGAGATTGAATATACACCTGATGTGCGTTTACCTGTTGCGCCGAGGGCGAAAATTCCGGAGAATCTGAAAGACAGAGGAGTAATAAATATTTTACCCGGCGGTGATTATATGATTGCCAAAGAAATAGTTACGGAAAAGCAAATGCTGAAGATAATGAAACAGCGAAAAAAAGAAAATCCGGATCTGAAATTATATCTTAGAGCAAATAAAGAAGTTCCGTTTAAAAAGGTGAAAACTGTGCTGAAAACTTGCGCGGAAGCGGGGATAAATGACATTATATTCGCGTCATTCCAAAGCCCTAACAACTAAATTAAGAGAAGAATATAACCACTTATTGAATTATTTCCTGATACCTGATCATCGACCACTGCCCGAAACTCTCCGGATGTTTCTCAAGCACCGAATATTTTTCCGGTTATTGTCGAATTAATACCAAGTACCACCTGACATTAATAATTGCTGAACGGTTTCCATATCAGGCTTGAAAGGGATGTTTGGTTTTTCTTTAAGCGGAATTTTATTCGCACCGACAAAAGGTGTTTCGCAAAGACTTTTGTTATAGGCGAGTATCATAAGCAGTTCCAGATTAACCACATCTTCGATATTATAAGCCAGTAAAGTTTCAAGTGCTTTTTCGTTTTTGTTTTCGAGATAATCAAACCATAATTTAATTCCGAAAACGCCGTCGATTCCGTCAAGTTCCCCGCGGTCAATTCCCATTAATTTTTCGCATTTTTTCAATCCGCCTTTTAAGCCGAGATGACTCAAAACATATCGGAGATCAATTTGGGCGTGAGGGAGTTTTATTTTGAAATAATTTTCTACCCATGGAACATCGAAAGTTTTCCCGTTATAAGTAATCAGGAGGTCATATTTTAAAATATCTTCGGGGAAATCGTCTAAATTTATTCCGTTAACATAATATTTTATATTTTCTCCATCATAAAGAGAAATGGTGGTGATATAACATTCACATTCAGAAAGTCCTGTTGTTTCGATATCGAAATAAACAACGGAATCACGGAAATCGGGAAATAATCTCCACGCGCTTTTTACCGGTAAATTATCAGCAAAATGATGAATGTTTTTATTTAATAAATTTTGATTGGAAATTTCTACTTCGCGCATTAAGCGATGTCGCATTGTCCCTTGAATATCACACATTGGTTTGTGATTATTAAGGACACAGTTCCAGGATAAAATTCCTTTATCCCATAATTTACGTTCCGTGTCGGGACCAATTCCCTTAATATGTTGAAAAGTATTTTCGAGCATGAAAATTAATTATCGGTTATTCGTTAATCTTTATTTGTTAATCTACTCCATCACTCTATTCTTAATATCCACCCTTATAATAATACCGAAGCAGAGCTTTTCTGTCAACATTGACTTTAGACCCGTTTGGCCTATGGGTTCATTTTGTCCATAAAAACTATAAAGTCTTTCTTGCATTTATATAGCTTTTTTCTTATAATTTCTTAATGGAAAAAATACGAAAAACAATAGATTTTGCTATAGAACGCTTTTTCGGGAAAAATCATCTCGCAGAACTTCTAATTTGTAAAACAGGCCATATTAATCATACTTACTTCCTGCGAATTAATAACGGCAAACGACTTGGTCATCATGTCTTACAAAAAATAAATGGCAATATTTTCAAAAAACCTGTACAGGTGATGGAAAATATTGATAAAGTTACTTCGCATATAAGAAAAAAATATGAAAATGCAGGAATTAATCCCTCAAGACAAGTTCTGACTCTTGTTCCAACTGTTACAGGTGAAAAATGGTTCGTGGATAAAAATAATACCGTGTGGAGAACGTATCTCTTTATCGAAAAAGCTACAACTTATGATGTGGCACAATCAACTGATCAGGCTTATCAGGCGGCAAAATCATTTGGAGAATTCACTTCTTTGCTCAGTGATTTGCCGATTAACCAACTTCACGAAACAATTCCGGACTTTCATAATACGCCTAAGCGATTTGAACAGTTCGAACAGGCGGTGTTAAACGCCTCAAAGAAACGCATAGCTTCAGCAAAAAAGGAAATAGGTTTTGCCAATTCCAGAAAAAATATTACTTCAGTCTTAACCGATTGCCTAACTGCAGGAACAATGAAGCTGCGAGTTACTCACAATGATACAAAATTAAATAACGTGATGATTGATGATAATTCCGGAAAAGGAATTTGTGTTATTGATCTCGATACCGTTATGCCCGGCCTCGCTCTCTATGATTTTGGTGATTGTGTTCGTACTGCAACACCAACCGGAGAAGAAGACGAGCGAAATCTTGATTTAATTAAAATGGATATTAAAATGTTTGACGCGCTTGTCCGGGGTTATCTTGAATCGGCCGGCAAATCGCTTTCATTGAAGGAAATTGAGCTTCTTGCCTTCTCAGGAAAACTAATCACTTATGAAATAGGCTTGCGTTTTCTTGCTGACCATCTTAATGGCGATATTTATTTTAAAACGCATCGGGAAAATCATAACCTCGATCGCGCCCGTGTTCAGTTCAAGCTCGTTCAATCTATGGAAGAACAAGAAGAAGCGATGAATGAAATAGTGAGGAAGATATGGAATAATGGAAACTATCCCCCCTTTCAGGCATCCCTCCTCGACAAGGAGGGGAGTTTATCGAATAATGGAGTGACGCCGTTCTCAGCGTCCTAAATAATAGATTAATTCCCCTTTTTGTAAAGGGGGGAAGGGAGATTTTGTTTTGGATCGATGGAATTTAGAAGATCTAACACGGAATATCGAGTTATAAAGTGAAAAACATACCCATCGTTACACGCCACCCCTTCCCGATGCTTCGACCGGAACATTCTGCTCGAGAGGGGATTAATAAATAGTCGTCCCTTAAAAACCATTTTAAAGTAGAACTAATAGGATATTCAAGCTTAAAAACGGGTAAAACATTGCAAAGTTTAAAACATTTATTATAAAATCCTTGCAAAAAAAGGTGTAAAAGCCAAATTTGGTTGATTACTGCGTTGATTTCAGCTCAGCGTATAAAAATACGCTTTCGCTTTATCGCCTTATAATCGCCGAAAATTTGACTTTTTAAGGAACGACTAAATAGCAAAGCGAATAAAGTACAAATGAATAAGCACGGAAATTCAATTGTGCTTTGAAAAATCACAATTTACTTTGAGCAACACTAAACAAAAAATACCAAAGCACTATGATTAAAGACCTTATAAGAAGAAATAGAAGTTATAGAAGGTTTGATAATTCACACAAAATTCCTTATGACTCATTAAGAGAATTAATTGATTTTGCGCGCCTTTCTCCTTCAGGAGCAAATTTACAGTCACTGAAATTCATTATCTCTAATTCATCTGAAACTAATTTAAAGGTTTTTCCTCAGCTTGCCTGGGCAGGTTATCTTAAAGACTGGGATGGGCCGATTGAAAAAGAAAGGCCTTCAGCATATATTATTATTCTCGGAGACAAAAACATTAAAAATGATTTCAGTTGCGATTGCGGTATTGCCGCGCAAAGTATTTTGCTTGGCGCAACAGAAAAAGGACTCGGCGGCTGTATGATCGGATCAATAAAAAGGGAAGAACTTGCTGAAGAGTTAAGCATTGATTTTCAATTCGAGATATTACTTGTAATTGCACTTGGAAAACCTGTGGAAACAGTACAGATAGAAGAAACGAAATCACCGGATGATATTAAATATTGGCGTGATGAAAAAAATATTCATCATGTTCCAAAACGTTCGCTTAATGAAATAATTCTTCGTGAATTATGAAATAAATGAAACCCAGCTTTAAATTTGTTTGTGTCATTGCGCTGTTGCTTTTTATCACGCGGAATTCACTCGCGCGGCCAATAAATCGTATCGATTCATTTGAAACCACATCAGGTATTATTTTCGGCATTGATAAATATTGTAAAATTGATCGAACGAATGAATATTCCACCGACGGAAAATTTTCCGTAAAATTATCTTTCAATACGAATTATCCAAATGCAACACAGAATTTTTTTCTGCCTGTGATGTCAATCAACAAGAAATCAGATGAATCGTTGTTATTTGACGTTTACAACAAATCTTCCGATGACATAATTCTTTTTTGTAAAGTTTTTCTTGCGGGAAATAAATATGTTGAACAGTCAACAAAACTTATCAAACACAAAAAAACGACTGTAGAAATTCCTTTCGCGCTTGCCCGTGAGAATTTTAACACGATTTCCGGATATCAGTTCCGGATAACTAATTCTACAAAAAATACAATTATTTATTTTGATAATTTTAGAACTGAATTATCTTCTTATATACCTTTCAAAAAAATAGCTTACCTTGATTTAAATAATGAACCTTTACAAACAAATACTTTCTTTTTCTCGCGTAACACTTCGGGGCAAGTCTTCAAAGATACGATTCCGCTTCCGTTCGAAAAAGTTTATAAGATAAAACTTTTTGCCGCAAAGGGCGAGGAACTCTATTATTCCTTATCTTTTAGAACATGTAAAAAGCAAAATAAAGTTTCAATATCGCTTTCCGATTTTATTTCTAACAATTCAAATAAACTTTCACTAACTACTTCAATTGGAAAAGTGGGATATCTGGATAAAAGACTTTCTTATGATTCAAAATTTTTTATCGCTGATATGCCGTTGTACATTCTAAAAGGCAATTATTTTACCAACCTGCCTTCAAAAGCAACGCGAACATTTCAATTTACATTAAATATTCCCGATTCTGCGATTCCGGGAACTTATTTCGCGAACGTAATTTTTGAAACAATAAACGGAGTATTAACCAACAGAAATTTAATTCCTGTTTCGCTTGATGTATACCCTTTTTCTGTAAATAAAAAGTCTTTAAGCAATAATTTTATTTTAAATTGTGATTTGGAAAGCATAAAACCTGAACTTAATCGTTACGCGTCCGGCTTTTTTAAAGTTATTGGCGGAAGCAATAATATTGTGAAATCTTTGCCGCAAATAATTCTAGGTGATGCTTTTGATGATTTCGACTGTGACGCGGGAGACAGGATAAGTGTTTATCTTACAAATCAAATTTCTATTGCGCGTTACGCGGTGAATATTGGGAATAACGATTTAAATTACTTTAACATTTTGAAATATTGGCTCAAAAAAGCGAGAAAGCAAAAAATTCAATCGCGGGAAATTGATGAATCTCAAGACGATATTAAATATCTGATCAATTCTTTGAAAACTACGCCGCCACTAAATATAGCGTCTAAATGGACCGCAATGCTTACAAAAGAACAAGTAAGTTTGACAGGTGTTTCTTACGATTCAAACGCTATCGCGTTTATTACAGGTGAACAAAAACTTCCAAACGGATGGACGGCGAAAGATTATGATCGCGCTCGGATGATGATTGCAAACGATATTATTAAATTAATGAAGATGTGCGACAGTGATTCACAGAATGTAAATATTTCTACCACAATTTATCCAAATGTATCTTTTATCGAAAGTGTTTCAATTCCACTTTCGCTAAGAAAAACTAAAAAGAAAAAGAAAGAAACAGTTTATTCTGTACGTGAACTCATTTCAATGCCGAGGATTGACGGTAAAATCGACAAAAATGAATGGCGGAATTCCCTTAAAATTAAACGCTTCTCAAAAATATCAGGTGATAATAATGCCGATATTCAAACTGAAGCACAACTCGGTTGGTATGACTCTAATTTTTATATTCTGGTTACCTGTTACAAAAACAAAACATTCAATATGAAAAATGATTCAGTAGAATTGTTCATCAATCAAGGTAACGAAAATAAAATATGGAATAAACTTTCAGTCGATTTTTCCGGAAAGGTGAGAGGAATGAAAAGTGACGGGAAATTGTGGAAACAAAACATTAATGTTCAATCTGCTCTTGCACCTAAACTCGAGAAGCAACGCGCTCGCGAAAAAGCGGATTATTGCCGTTGCGTTGAATTTGCAATTCCACTAACCGATTGTCTGACTCATAGCGATGACTTTGGTTTGAATATTTGTAGAAGAAATGACAACGGTTTTTTTGCCTGGAAACCATTTTCAAAAAGTAAATTGAAATTTGCTCACATAAAACTTAACGGAGCGGATAAAATCATAGATATACTTATCCCACCTTTAAAAAAACAACCGCTGAAAATTATCTCTTCTGACGCTTTCGCCATAAGAGAAAATGACGTTATTTGCTTAGAGACTGAATGGAAAGGAGAGAGAAAATTATTAAAGAAAACTAAATTGGAATTTAAAATTATTGGGAATGATAATAAAGAATATGTAACAATAAATACTAAATCAACAAAGCCACGGCAAAAGAATTATTTGAAATTAGATAACTTTATTCCGGGAATTTATAAAATTAATGTTAATTTAATTGATATGGATGGTGTAATAATCAGTTCCGCGAATACGAAAATTAAAATATTGCCATGCCGGAGAAGATAATTTGCAGGTTAATAATATTTAGACACGGATTTCACGAATCTTCACGAATTTAATTTAATGGTTGTTAGCAAATCATCCAGGTGATTTTTCCACGCGGCTTAACCATCGCAGCAGGGTATTTTTTTACCGTTTTATCCTCATTCTTAATTATTTCATCAATAATTTTCTTTTTCTCCTCACCCGAAATCAAAAATAAAACTGATCGCGCGTTATTGATTACAGGTAAAGTTAATGTAATTCTTTCCACTCGTGGCGACATTTCCGGGATTTCAGTATCAATAACCCATCTCTCTTTTTCATTAAGCGCTTTGCTTCTTGGGAAAAGTGACGCTGTATGTCCATCGGTTCCCATTCCGAGCAAAATCAAATCGAATTCCGGCAAAAAATTTCCATCTGTTTTGAAAAATCTTTTTAAATCCTTTTCATATTCTATCGCAGCTTTCGCGGGATTAATTATAAAAGGAATTTTGTGAATGTTCTTTTTAGGAATGTTTATCTTGGAAAGAAAATTGTCGTATGCGGATTTGTAGTTGCTGCGCTCATCGTCGTAAGGAACACACCGCTCATCTCCCCAGAAAATGTGAATTGCATTCAACATTTTATGTCGATTGACGAGCAAATCGGCAAGAAGTTTATAAACACCAATTGGTGTAGTTCCCCCGGAAAGAGCGACAGAAAACGTGCCGTTTTTTTGAATGGCTTTTTCAGCAGAATCGAAAATAAATTCCGCTGCGGATTTATAAAAATCTTTTTTTGACACTAATTCCACGAATTACCACTAATTTTTTGTTTTAACCACGGATGGACACTAATGAACACGAATTAATAAAACTCATTTTTAATAAGTAATAATTTCAATTTCTTATATGCTCTTATGCTGAAAGTCCGCCGAAGGAGGATATCTTATGTGGTTAAATGATTATTTTATGTATTTTTTTCTTAAATGATTTTGTCGATAATGATTTTGTCAAATGT
>QMOL01000115.1 GCA_003648225.1 Chlamydiota bacterium | reverse complement strand
TTCCATTTGTAGAATCTATCATTGTAATATCGCGAACCTTTTTTGATTTAATTATCGCTCTCGTGATTTCAATGTCTTTTATCTCACGACTTCCTTTCCGTTCGCGTTGAATGGTTATTTTAACTTTAGTCCCGGGTTCACCACGTAATTTTTTAATAATTTCTGTAAGAGTTAATTTTCGTGCTGATTTCCCTTCAATCTTTATTATCTTATCCTTTGGAAGCAGCCCGGCATCAAATGCCGGTGTATCTTCTATCGGAGCTATGACAAGCGGATAATTATCAAGCACACCTATTTCAATTCCTATACCGCCGAACTCTCCCGCTGTATTAATTCTTAACTCATCGGCTTCGGCCGGTTCCATAAATTCACTGTGAGGGTCAAGTGATCTCAACATCCCGTGAAGCGCGCCATAGACAATATTTGACACGTTAACATCTTTAACATAATCGCTTTGAACTATCGCGATTGTCGTAGCCATAAGATCCAGTAACGGGAAAATATCGTCAGGATTTTTTTTGTTTTCAGCAGACGAAGTAAAAACAATAATTGACAAAAACAGGCTTATGAATAATTTTTTCATTTTTTAATAATTTTCCGTGCTTATGGTATAATTAACACTTGACCGATTTTTAGTCGATTAGCTTTTTTAAGAGTAGATTTATTAGCATCATAAATAATTTTATATTTTTTCTTATCTCCATACATTTTATACGCTATCTTCGCTAATGAATCACCTTGTTGAACTGTGTATCTCCTCTTCTGTGCCCGAACTGGCATTAATGAGGCAATTTCATTATCAACCACTTCTTTTTGTATGTCTGTTATAGCAGAATTAATTCTCTTACGCCTTTGCATTTCAAGCAAATATTGTTTTTTTAAATTCAAATAGCTCTGCTGCATATTTTTAAGCTGCAGTGTTCGGTCATATAATTGCTTTTCGCGGTGCTTTACAGACAAACGCTCTTTCGATAATTCATTTTTTAGTTTTTTGACTTCCGCAGTCGCTTTTCTCAACTTTTTGGCACTAACACCTTCATTGGAAATTTCTGTTCTTAAAGAATTAATGGTTTCAATGAATTTCCGGCGTTCCTGTTTATTAAATCTTTCCCTTCGTCTTAATTCAACAAGTTCTTTTTTCGCATTCTCAAATGCCTGCAGTAATTCAGGTGTAAGCGGAACTGTCGGCCTTTGATCAATTTGCTTTTTAGGCGATACGTTACCAAGGGAGCGTTTTCTTTTCAAAGCCGCGATTTGTATTTTCAGAAGTTTATCATCTTGAATAATATCTTTAATTTCACTTTGTAATTTACTATTATCAGCCATTAAAAACGCGTTGCTTCTTATTAAAGCATTAATATTATCCCGCTTGCCATATCGCGTGCTTAATGAAGCCTGTAAATTGGTTATTATTGTCTGAAGTGTTTTCTGTGCCTGCCGCGCTGCAAAAGCTTCACGTTTATCTGCATTTATTTGAGATTGCATGGCGGCAATAATCATTTCATTTGATGTAATAGTATTTAGCAAGCTCTTCATTTGGATATTTTTATCGTCTGAACTAAGTGCTATATTTTCATTTGACAATTTTGCGCACTTGTCTTTCACCTTAAACAATTCATCATTTAAAGCGCTTATCTTCGATTCGTATTTGTCAATTAACTGACGCCTGACAGCCCCGAACTGTTCTTCCCGCAGGACTGAAGAATCACTTTTATTATCCTGTACCCTGGAATTCCCTACGGAAAACTGTGTTTGTGATTTTCCAATCTCTTTTGTGGCTTCTTTAATCCATTTTTCAACCTTTTTTCTATTAGTTTCGTTTTGAGCAACTTTTAAATACTGTATATAAGCATGCACCGCGCTGGTCTTATCATTAAGATATTCATCATACAGCAAAGCCATTTGTAAATACGCGTCTTCAGATCCGGGATTTAATTTAATAGCCTTTTTGTAAAGGTCAAGCGCCTTGTCGTATTGCTCTGATTCCGTGCATTTAACACCTTGTTCAACCAGATCAACTGATTTATTTTCCTTAGGACCGCAACCGGCTAAAGCCGCCAGAACAAATATCAAAAGTAGTTTATTCCCGTATTTCATAATTCTATAATTTTTTTTAGTTAATATATTATATCAAAATTTAAAATTGTTGCAAAGCAGGTAAAATTATGACTGGATAATGAATGATGAATATTCGGTGCCCGCTTGTAGCCGCTGCCGCCGGCTGAGGATTCCGGCAACGCCGGAAAAATGTTCGGTGTTAGACATTGCTCTTTCCCGTCTTTCAGATTACGTGTGTGAAATTTCCAGGCATTTATGGTATTATATTTATGTAAATCAATTTTAATCGAATAGTAATAATTTAATTTATCTTATGAAAAATTTTAGAAAAAAAATATTGAATAATAAACAACTTCTTAATGTCTGTAATGCCGAACGACATAAAGGAAAAAAAATCGTTACCTGTAACGGAAGTTTTGACCTCTTTCATTACGGCCATCTCATTTTTCTCGAATATGCGAAAAAACAGGGTGATATTCTTATTGTCGGACTTAATTCCGACAGCTCAATTAAAAAATACAAAAGTGAAAATCGACCCATAATTCCTGAAAAGGAACGCTCTCAAATAATTGCCGCATTGGAAATAGTTGATTATGTATATATATTTGATGAAACTGTGCCAATGCCTTTTATTGAAGCGGTAAAACCGGATTTCCACGCTAACGGAGCGGAATACGGCGAGGATTGTATTGAAGCGGAAACAGTTAAAAAATGCGGCGGAAAAATTTATCTCGTGCCCAGGGTTGCGGGTTTATCAACTACAGAACTGATTCAGAAAATCAAAAAATCATAAAATTTGATTGAAACAAATTAATTTTTTTGTATTCCAACAGGAAAATGGATGAAAAATTGAATTGTTCCTGAACGCGCAGGCAAAAAAGGCGGTTTCCATTCCACTCTGCTTCTTATTCTCAAACGAATTAAACCTGCCCGCTTATCGGGTGTTGATTTAGGTAAAATATTCCACACATTCAAATAAGAACTATCGAGATAAAAGGTCATCCAGTCATTTTTGGTTATTATGGAGAATTCGTTGATATTTTTATTTTCTTTAATTAAATCCGAATCAGAGATATCATCAAGAAAAACTAATTTTACTTTTCCGGTATCATGTTTTAAAGTTACCAAATCATTTTCTGCAATACGGCGCGGGATAATCAAATCAACATATGGATTTCTTGAATCGTCAGGTAATTGTTCCAATAAAGTGTATGAAAAAACAATCATACAATCACCGTGATTATTTTGCTCTATTGATAATTTCACATCTGCAACCACATTGCTTTTAGCAAAAATATAATTATTGAAAGCTTTCCCGATTAACTCCATTTGGTTATCCGTGTCAACTTTTTCCCATTTGATTTGAAAGTTACTGAACCGGCAGCAAAAATTTTTTATCAATAATTTTTTATGAAAGTAAAAAGAAAGGAAATTTTTTTCTAATCCTGTTCCGCGAATAATTCTGATTGTTGCCGGTTTTAATGATTTACTTGTTGGCTTACTGCCACCGATATCACGGAACAGCGCTCCGCTTTTACATTGGATTTTGTTTATATAAAGTTTTGAATTTGAGTTATTAAAAACAATTACATCGCAGGTCAAAAAAGGTAAATCTTTTGTTAGATTCTTTATCGGAATAGATCGATACTCAGTTTCCTTAGACGTAAGATTAAATCCAAAACCATTCGCAAGTAGTTCAACTCCATCCGCATTTTCAAATTTTATAACTCCGGAAACATTACTGCAAGTGTTATTACGAACACCAAACTCAAGTATGCCATCCCGCGCGACTGCTCTTGCGGCTAATTTAACCGGTTGTTCACTTGCGAAAGAAGAGAACGTAAAAACAAGAATAAATATAAGAGAATATCGGCTGAAATTCATTTTCGTATTTTTAAAGCTATATTAATACCCGTCCAAGCGAGGCAATAAGTTTTATTCTTGTTGGATTATTTTTAATTGCTTTTAAATAATAATCGCGCGCAGATTTTTTATCGCCTTCAGCTTCACACTCATTCCCAATATGCCACAAAACATTCGCTTTACGTTTTTTCAATTCTTTGTAAACGCCTATTCCTTTTGCAATGTCGGTGTGGTTGTTAATAACTTCCAACTGCACTTCAAAAATTTTTCTTTTTTGTTTTTTCGCAGTTGAAGTTGGATGGGAGCGGAATTTCGCGAGAATTTCCGGGCAATAAACCAGTTCATATTTTTCAAGAATTGTGAGGAAGAAATCCCATTCATCGCTGGGAATAAAGTCTGAATTAAAACCGCCTTCGATTTCCGCTACTTCTTTTTTTACTAAAACAGTTGACGGCGGTATAAATAATTTCCCGGAAAAAAGTGATCGTAAAGATTTCTCTCTGTCAGCAGAACCGTTTTGTTTAATAACTTCTCTGCCATCAGCATAAAATCTTAAAAAAGCCGTGTAACAAAAAGACGCGTTTGTTCCTTTAACCGCTTCAATTTGCATCCCAAGTTTTTGAGGAAGCCAAATATCGTCCTGATCAATAAATGCGAGCCACTTTCCATTCGCTTCTTTAATGCCGCGATTTCGCGCGGAAGCAACTCCCCCGTTTTCTTTTGAAATGATTTTCAGATTTTTTAAAACCGGGCCGGAAACGGAAGTTTTTATACGTTGAATTTTTTCGATTGAATTATCAGTACTTCCGTCATCAATGACAATCAATTCAACATCAGAAAAACTCTGCTGACCAATGGACAACAGAGTTTCTTCAATAAATTTTCCGCCGTTGTAAAGCGGGAGAATTATAGATATTAAAGGCATAATGAATTTCTAATTGCTCTAATCGACCTAATTACTCTAAATAAATTCCGATAATCCAATGTCCAATACAGCAATTCCGGACATCTCTTTTTTTGTGTATTTGTTCATTGTTTAAGTCAATTAGAAATTAGGTTAATTAGAGTAATTTATTTAACTCTCCCACTTCTCGCGGATCATTTTCTCAGTTTTATTAGTAAGAATTTCTCCGTTTTCAAGTGTCGCGCCAGCTCCTTCACAAATCTGTTCAATATCAACCACAGCAGTTAACGGGAGATCAACCGCATGCGGATAGACAACGGTTTTGCCTGCGAATTTCGCGTCGATTAACCCCTGCATACCTTCCTTGAGAGATTTCATTCCGCCAATAGCAGCAAGAGCATACACAGGAGCTAATTTCCCGGTTTCCGTAAGTTCAAGTGTATGACGGATATCATCCATAGTTGATCCGCTTGACCCGATAAATCTCTGACCTTGCGAGACGATTTTGCCGATATTAACAGTCGCGCTTTTACCTGCAGGAATTCCCGCGAAAATATTCATCAAACCGTCTTCACCAAGCATTTTCGCTGAAGCCGCAAGAACAGCCGGAACAGGAACAAGCATAACGATATCATCGAATCCGCCGTCACTTAATTCGAAAAGTTTTTCATTAAAAGCGGCTTCGTTTTCAAAACTTTTCGGGTTAAGCGTAATAAATTCAATTCCTTTAGCATCAGCTTTCCCCTGAAGATGAAGTTTTAATTTCTCAAGTCGGTTGTCGTCCATATCCGTAACAATCACTTTCCTCGGTCCATTATCCATTTCGAGAGAAAGCTGAACATGCATTTGTCCCATCGCGCCCGCGCCGCCCGGGAACCAAGCTGTTCCGTTTTGTTTCAGAGTTTTTCTTGTGTGCTTTTTATATGCTTCAGCAATATCATTAGACTTAGTGCCGACATATCGCCAATCTTTATAATGGATACTTCCGACATCAATATCAGCGTCAAGGTCGTCATAATTTCCCGCGAGGCAGAACACACCATGCATTGTTAATTGTCTTGATAAAGTTTCGATTTCTTCAACGGAATGATTTCCAACAACAATTAAGTCATCCGCCGGTTCATCGCAATTATCATTATTTTCAATTTTGATATTATATTCAGCTGCCAATGAATCAATTTCATTTTTTAACGCGCCGTTAATATTTGATGTGATAATTTTCCCCGGTGCATTATTTTTGGTAATGAGATTGGAAATCGATTTGTCGGATGGGTTTCCATCACCAACAATTCTCATCAATCCTCCGCTTTTATTTTCAGTCCTGAAATTAATTCTATATGCGGCAATAACACATGTCCACGGTTCGATAAGCGCCGCTTCCGCTGCTGACAATTTATCGGTAATTTTCAAGAGGTAACAACCGTCATCACCGTTAAGAATAGGTTCCGTCATAATACTATACTGAGCCATTCCGCCATTTAGCGCGTAACCGTAAGCCAGACCTTTCCCGTTAAAGTAAATATCTGCCTGAATGATGAAGCGTTCGCCAATTTCAAATTTATCTTCAAGATTCTTACCGATTCCAACGATGGAGAGAACCGCTTCGTGTCCCGGAATAACCGGTTCTTTTTTGAGGTCGTCAACAATTACACGCGGATGTTCTTCTCCCGCGCGGATAAGTTTAACATCTGAAAAGCAGAGACCAATAGCTTCAACTTTCATAAGCAGTTCATCATCGGAAAATGATGGAACAGGTATAACGCTTGGTTTTTCGTTTTCGCCAAAAGCTTCCATACCGGCGCCAAACAATTGCCAAGCCAGCATTTTTTCAGGAATTTCAATTTTTGTGTTCATGTTCAATTTTTGTTTTGTTGTTTAAAAAATACATATTTAGTTTAATAAATTTTATCAATTTAACCGGCTATTGTCAATCAGTAAATCAATTTTGTCAGCAGCTTCTTATAGAATTCGTATTCATACATTTTTAGCTGACTGAAGGGGTATCACTGCGATCAAAATTAATTCTCCGACCCGGTTTTTTCTTTATCCCAAAGCGATACTCCATCCATATTTGCCGGAACAGATACCCCTGACAGATCAAGTATCGTTGGCGCAATGTCAAGTGTGCCGGGCTGTTTTGGAATAAGCGGAAAATTTACAAGAAGTGTACCGGATACAAAACTCGCGTCGACAAGATGATCTCCTTTCCATTCGCTTTTCTCCGTATCACATATTTTATTTGCCAGGCCGCCGATAGCAGTTTGCCATCCCATTCTATATCCGGGAATAAATCCCACCACCAAATCGGGACCGTCTTTTTGGTAGTCGCCGAAATAAATTTGGTGAGCATCATATACTTTATAAACAGGAGCTATTTGTGTTTCGGGATCAATGAAATTTCCAAGTCGTGCCGCGATTTCTTTTTTTAATGACGCGGCATCTTTCGGGTCAACAATCCCCTTTCCTTCGCGGTCTTTTATATTTAGGTAAATATCGCAAAAGCCAAGGCAATAAGCTTTTGTGCGACTCCAGTCAACTTTTTTAAACATCGCGCTGTCTTTTTCAGATACGTCACCTTTTATCGTCATATATCCATTTTCAACAAGCCAGTTGTTCATATTAAACGCGCGTTCAAAACTTGTAAATCCATGGTCGGAGAAAACTAACAAAGCTGTATTTTTGTCAATGGCTTTTCTTATTTTTCCAAATATCTTATCAGCATTTTTTTCGTAATATTCATTTACAATCGTTCCCTGATTATCCTTGCCCGGCGTCAACGCGGAACCGCGCCATCCGAGATGCTGCCATCTGTCGGATGTGTCAAAAACAACGGCCAGAACACCGGAATTAAATTTTGCAAGTTCATAATCCAGCATCTTCATTCGCTCATTATCAACAGTCCTGCATTGCTCAAAAAAAGCATTAAGCGGCAAGTGTCCCACTTTAGCAGCGTTCATATCTTCAGGGATGCCGAGTGTATGATATACGCCGATTTTATCAGAAAGATTTTTTGAGAATTTATCAGGATAAGTAAACTGCAGCGCCGGTTTACGTGGATCTATTTCAGGAGAAGAAACATAAAATTCCAGGGCATCATTTTTAGTTTTCGGAATTTTACTGACGTAAATAGTACATAAAGCTTTGATTTTTTTTAATAAACCCACTTTATAAGTGAGATCGATAAAAGAAGAAAATTCTCCCGCTTTGACCACAATGTTCGTATTCTGAATTTGAAAGGAAACAGAAGATTTATCAGGAGATATTTTACCGGTAAATTCAATTTCCGCTTTTACACCAAAATTCTTTTTAGGACCCGGTATCCTTCCAATAAATGAATCTCCGGTCAAAATTATTTTCTCTAAGTTTTGACTCCTTTTCCAATTCTCGGGTCGCGTTGTAAAAAATCTGTAAGAATTCAGTAACCCGCATACATCAGGAACACCAAGCCCTGCAAGCAATTCTCCGTTAATTCTTTCCGGCGGAAAACTTACCGGCCAGCGGATAATTGTTGTCGGTATCCCTGCTCTTGAAGTATATTTCCAAAAAGGAATTGCTTTTAAATCATTTTGCAAAGTTGTACCCCCATGTGATGAGGGCGAACAGATAGATAATCTTGGCAGATAAGTCTTAGGATTACGATGAATAAAATCAAAAATCCCATGTTTTCCCGGATTAACTCCGCACGCGAGGCAGCTCCACGAAACCGGGCTTTGCGCGGGGTTAATTATTTTCAAGTCTTTAAATGATCCATTTGAAATTAAAGCCTTAA
>QMOL01000114.1 GCA_003648225.1 Chlamydiota bacterium | reverse complement strand
TTATCCGTCGTAGATCCGCCGAAGGAGGATTATCTGTCGAAGATCCGCCGAAGGAGGATTATTCGTTACTATTAACTAATAACTATTAACTTCTTTTTCTTTCTCATCCTTCTTTACAATTCCCGCACTGCGAAGAGCTTTGTCAGGAAACTTACCAAATGGTATAGTCGGCAGCGTTTGATACCAATACACTGTGGAACATACATCATCAACTCGTTCAAAATTTCCACTTTCATGCTCTTTTTTGTATTCACCTTTTTTGATAAATTCACTTAACGGACCGTTCGGATCCGCCGATTCAATTCTACCGTCATTTCCAAGCTGCTGTATTGTGACTTTAATATCTTCATTAAAATATATAGGGTCACGAACGTGAAAACGATAGCATGAAACATATTTCCCGTCTATGATCGGTGCTCCCAATTCTTTAGTTGCAAATTGATTTATTAATCCCCAGCCGGAACCAAAATAATCTTCCGCACCTGTTCCGCAAATTGTCGGATAATCAGTATCTCCGTCAATGTACATTTTAACTTCGCCTTCGCCCCACCAGACATTTTTCCCGGCGAATCTGTCAACAAGCCCGAAATTAACACCAAGATACCGCCCTTTACCTTTTACTCCGTCAAGAATCACATAATCTTCTTTTAAAGTAGTATTAAGATCACGGCGAAACTGTGCGTGAAAATACGGACACTCTTTATCTACCTCATCACCAACTGTATAGTCAACCTGATAAAAAAACATTCCGACATCTTTTCCGGTTTCGTTACATACAGTAAGTTTTGCCCGCTTGGCGAACGGCATAGGAAAATAACAGTTGAATCCCCTTCCTTCCGGCATGGTAATGAAAGCGGATTCATAAGGAACCGTTCTGCCATGACTAATCCCGAAAAAGTCAGACAAAGGAACTTCTACCGAAGGAGTTTCCTGATCATCCCAGTAAAATCTTAAAATCAGATTTCTCATTTTCAGTGGTCCGGTGTTTTGAACGGTTATCCAAATATGGCGAATCATCCCGGGTCCTTCAATATCAGCAAAAGTATAAACCTGGTCTTTCTTTAAATTCCATAAGCAGGGTAATCCTTTTCGTCCATCCATTTCTTTACCCCCCTGCCCTTTTTCTCCTTTTTGGTTTTCGGCTGTTATTGCTCTGCTTTGCAAAACAGAACTGCATAATGGAGTTCCCGATAGTAAAATTCGATTGCTCATATTGTTTTTCTTTGTATTATTGAGTGAGTTTGTGCAACCGGCACTTATCATTAAAATGACTACTATTGCCAACGCATAACTACTGATATTATATATTTTTTTCATATTTTCACATTACAATTTTAAATACAAAAATATTTACTTTCCTTTATAATTTTTAGTGCAAAGCCATTTTTTATTTATATTTCTTTAATTGTTTTGTCAATAATTGTTTTGTCATATTTTTATTTATACTTTCTTAATCGTTTTATCAATAGGTTTTTATTTCTTTCTTGTAATTCATGTTAGTCCGTATTAGCTCAAATTTCAAATTTCAAGTTTCAAAATTTTATTTCCACAGTTACAATTTTACTTGATTTAGCGGAAACAGGAACTTTATTTTTCGCTGTTAATTTTATCTCTTTTCCACGTTTTTCATTTAAATCAGTAAGCCAGGCTTTTTTTATGTTATTCGCAAAGACTAAATTTCCTTTCTGTACATTTCCTGTCGGATTGGAAACTCTGACAATAATTGTTTCGCGATCTTCCGTCTTTTTCAACGTGGAAAAACGTAAAGCGGAATTGCTAATCTCAAATAATGATTTTTCCGTTCCGGATAATTTTCCCTTGTGCCAACTCGTCTGGACAGGCATCGGCGGAACATTGAACTGCTCTGCCGCGAGCGGAATATTCGCCGCCTGCCAATTTCCTTTATGCGGTTTTATAGCATATCTGAGTTTGTGATTTCCAAAACACTGTCCCCCTTTCTGCGACGGATAATCCGATCCGGCACGCTCAGTGCAAATCCAGTTTTTACACGCTCTTAATAATGTCAGCGCGGCAGTTCTTTCCTCATTGTCTTTTACCTCATATTCTGTTAGTGAATCAGAGAGAAATGCAATTCCTTTTTTATTGTCGCTTACGTCAAGGAAGTTGTTCATCGGTAATGTCGCCATATCAGGCCAAACGCTTCCGGGAATAGGCCCTTGAACTTTAATTGGCCGGCTGTCAACCCCGAAATGACCGCCTGTATCAGCGACTTTAGCATTTGTAATTCCTGTCGGGAACATAGCTCTTAAACAGTGATCCTGATGGCGATTTTCAAATTCCACGTTGATTTCCAACCGGTCGGAACCTGCACGCAAAGTTACCGACGTTTTAATTATTAAGTCTACTTCTTTATCTCCGCGACGTTGTTGTTCAGGTATCGCTCTATCAGGAATCGGCATATTTACTTCACTTACAATCGTTGCCTGTAAAGCTCCGTTTTCTCTCGCCTTTATTTTCGCGCTGCAGCCAAGTGAACTGTAAACATCGTCAAACACAGGTCGGCGATTAATCCAGTAATCACCCACTTCTCCTCTATCTTCAAAGTAATTCAGATTTGAAAAAACTTTTTTCGATTTTTTGTCGGTTAGATTAAAAGTTCCGTTAGAATTAAATTCAACTTTTAAGAATTCGTTTTCTAAAACTTTCGGCGATTTTAAAATGTTTCCTTCCGATTTCGCGTTATCATTACTCCAGGCAATTCCTTTTTTTAATTTGCTCTTCTCTATTTCGCCCGCTTTGAATATTTTATATCCGCCGGCAGGAATTACTCCCGTATCAAAATATAACTTGCTGCGATGACAGAAAAATGAACGCGCTCTTGTGTGAAGTTCCGCAACGGAATATCCAACTTCTTTATGCCCTTCCCACTGAGTGCTAACCGCGTTTCCTTTCACATCATAAATTTGAAGGCCGTCCGGTGGAGGAGCCATAAATTTCGATTTTGATTTTTTAGGCATATTCACCCACGCTTCAAGAATTGTTCCGGTAGTCGGATAAGGCAGAGGATTAAAAACAATGATCAACACATCATCTTTTTCGAATTTGCTCATATCAATTTTCGCGATCAAATCTTTCATCGCCTGCTCGGTAATCGTGTTTGAAAGATCAACGACCTGCATCAACCGATTTTCATTATCATCGGCGGTTTTATCCTGCGTTACACCGTTAATCGAATCATGCGGATGAGACTCAAGTAAATACTGCCACGCTTTATTTACAAATTTTTCCTGATATTTCGCTCCTTGCAGCGCAGTTAAATTCGCCATTGGTTCCGCGATGCGGATAAGCATATTCTGAGCTTTTTTATTAAGAACTTTTAAGTAAAGACGTGTCGCCATCGCATTTGCCGTCATTACATTCGCGGGCCCGTCTCTCAATTCGCCTTCAACAATCTGAAGTTTTTTGCGGTCGATTTGCTTATTCATAATTTTAACAAATTCCGCCATTGAAGTCTGTTCCCACTTCCTCTTTTTCTTGTCATTTTTATTTAAATAATCAATGAGCTCGGGCATCATGTTCTGATACGATGAATAATCACAGCCATTCATCATAAGGCGGTGGTCATCGATAACACTTGCATCGGTTGTTTCCCACAACTGGTCGATAAGTTCCTGAGTAATAAAATCAAGGCTCCATTTTTTAGGAGTTTCAATCATAAAATGATCCTGCTCCATCTTTTCTCTGTCCGCGCGGTGAAACGCCGTAAAAGCTTCTGAATAATCATAATCCCAGTCTGTAGATTTATGGTCAACACCAAACAAAATCGATAAATGAAATCCAAGATAGAAATTCTGACGGCCAAGGCTGCCGAAGCGCGTCGCTAATAATTCTGTCCCGTCAGGAGCACGCCAAACGAATTCACTGTCAGGCGCTCTTTCCGGTCGAACTCTTTTCCCGACCATTGCGGTATCTATTCCGAATCCGGCATAGATTTGCGGTAATTGCGCTGTTTGCCCCCAGCCGAAAGAAGTATACCCCACATTAAAAACATTACCAAACTTTTTGGAGATACGATTTCCCCAAACTAAATTTCTGACAAGCGCTTCACCGTCAACAGGATATTCGTCCGGCAAAGTGTACCATGGACCTATGAGTAATTTCCCCGCTTTCACCAGTTTCTCGATCCGTTCTTTTTTTTCGGGAAAAAATTCGAGATAATCTACAATCGGAATTACCTGTCCATCGAGTAAGAATGAATGACAAGTTCCTGATTCAAGGGAATCAATCAACTCATCCATAAAGCTGACGAGCATATTTCTTGTTTCCCACATCGGGTATCTCCATTCACGATCCCAATGGGTATGATTAACTATATGAGCGATTTTTTTTGTTTTAGATACTTTTTTCATATTTTTTAGTTTAGTTATTTAGATATTTTTCAATTTATTTATGAGGATAAATTATATCAAAAGAGGCGGGAAAACGCAACAGCAATTATTTGCATTTGCAGGACGATTAATTTATTAACAGGACGATTTATTACAGAACTATTAATTTCATTCATTGTACCACGAAAAATCCTCCTTCGGCGGACTTTCAGCACAAAAAACACGAAAAAAAGAAGATACTATAACAAAATAATTAAGATAAATCTTAAAATTCAATTTCTTAAAACTTAATTACTTAAAACTTAAATCTATTTATTAACAGAACCATTTTATGACAGAATCATTTAGGACCCCAGCATGCGCGGGGCGCGGCAAAATAATTAAATACAAATATAAATTTATAAATGAAGAAATTTTTAAAATATATAAATTGAAGTTTATAATTTCAGAAACTTTTCATTAAAGAGAATTGAAAATGATTCTCTTTATCTATAAGATAATAAAATTATATTTATAAAAACTTATGTGCCCTTATGCTGAAAGTCCGCCAAAGGAGGATAACTTATGTGGTTAAAAAAATTATTGGTAGAACAATTTATCCGGCAGTGCCGGATTAGTTTCAAAATAATTAAAAATTAAATCTTGGTCAGGAAAAATTTTAAAGCAAGAAATATGAAAATAAATTTGTAATAGTCGCCGGAATTGGGAAATATAATAATAATTGACACAAAATGTAAAGAAGAGTATAATATATGAGTAATGAAAAGACATCCTGACAATCCACTTATCACTCCTGATATACTCGCGCCGTCAGCTCCCGGATTAAAAGTTCTCGGAGCATTCAACGCCGGCGTAACGGTTTATAATAATCAAATCATATTGCTTCTTCGCGTTGCAGAAAGGTGCATTGAAAAGCCCGAATTTGTAAGTGTTCCGATTTACAGTTTTGCCAACGACAAAAGCGAATTTAAAATCATTAATTTTAGGAAGAATGACCCTGATGTTTTTTTGAAAGACACCAGAGGGGTAGTATATAAAGGCATTGATTATCTTTCGACATTAAGCACAATCAGGATTGCCCGAAGTAATGACGGAATAAATTTTATTGTTGATAACAAGCCATTTATTTTTCCGGAAGTTCCGGAAGAAAAATACGGCTGCGAAGATGCGCGAGTGCAAAAATTCAGTAATGAATTTTTTATTACTTATTCAGCCGTTTCACAGGACGGCTGGGCGACTTCACTTGCAACCACCCGTGATTTCAAATCATTAAACAGAAAAGGTATGATTTTTTACCCGCTTGATAAAGATGTTTGCCTTTTCCCTGAAAAAATTAACGGCAGGTATTACGCTTTGCACAGGCCTCATAATGAGGGATTCGGCAAACCGTCTGTCTGGATTTCCTCTTCTGATAATTTGTTAGACTGGGGTGGGCATAAATGTTTAATTCGCCCACGCGAAAACAAATGGGAGAGTCAAAAAATCGGTGCAGGAGGTCCCCCAATCAAAACCGACAAAGGCTGGCTTGTTATTTATCACGGCAAGGGTGACAATTCGGTTTATCATCTGTTCACTTTGCTTCTTGACAAATCTGATCCTACGAAAATACTTTCCCGTGCTGATGTTCCTTTTTTCTCACCGGAGAAGAGCTATGAGACAAACGGTTTTTTCCCGAATGTCGTTTTTTCTAACGGCCATATCGAGCAACCGAACGGAGAAATTTTTATTTATTACGGCGCTTGCGATGAAACCACCAATCTTTTAATAACAACTGTTGATGAATTGTTAGCTGATGTTATGAAATAATTAGTCGTCCCTTAAAAACTACTTCAAAGTAGAATTAATGGGATATTTAAGCTAAAAAGGAGTATGAAATATTGCAAGGTTTTTATAAATTTGCGGAAAAACCTTGCAAAAATAAACATAAATTTTTCACTACCATCCCATAAACTTTAAAATAACAATTAAAACATCGATAAACACTATGCTTTACATTCGATTTTCCAGAAAGCCAATGAAATAATTCTCCTTCGGCGGATTTTCGACTTGTACTCATGTTCATATTTGACTTTTAAATTTTGACAACAGAATTCTTTTTTTAGTGTTCTTAGTGTCTTAGTGGTTTAAAAATAAAAAATTTAAGGCTTGAAAGTTTAATCCCTTATAAACAGGACACTTTGCGAGTTCTAACGAAAAAATAATTAACCACAAAGGCACTAAAACCACAAAGAAGAAATTTTAAAAATAATGTTCTTTATGTGATAATTCTTTTTCTATGGGATGATAGTGTTCTCAAATCATTTTTTGATTAGAAAAATTTGACTTTTTAAGGAACAACTAATTATACCGGGGGTAATAAAATGAGAGTCGGAATTGTTTCAACTTATCCGCCTATTGAATGCGGTATCGCGACTTACACACAATATTTAACTGAAGCACTGAAGAAGCATGGTCACGAAGTTTATATTTTTTCACCTTACGGCTGCAAAGGCGACAGAGCATTTGGCTGCTACTCCCCTACCGCGAAAGACATAGCCGCGAACATTTTTGATATGGCGTCAAAAATGACGCCGGATTTAATGCACATAGAACACGAATTCGGGCTTTATGGCGCGCCGAAAGGCATTCAAATTATTGAACTTATTCTAAGGTGTAAAGAAGTCGTGTTACCGGTTGTTACAACGCTTCATACCGTCAAGGATGACATACCAAAAGAGGAGGAGATTGTTCTTAAAGTAATAGTTCAGGAGAGCAATAAAATAATTGTACATGAGGAAGTGCATAAAAGAACTTTGATAAAATATTTCGGTTTTGAAAATAAAATAACTGTTATTCCACACGGCATTCGTGAAGTCGAACCTATCAAAGACGCAAAAGAAAAAATCGGCGCTAAAGAAAAAAAAGTCGCTATGCTTGTCGGTTACCTCCGCCAAACAAAACGTTTTGACAGAGTAATAAAAGTTTTTCCGAAAGTAATCGAAGAAGTACCTGACGCAGTGCTCGTTCTTGCCGGTAAATCCCGTGGAGTAGATCATCCTGAATACCAGAAGATGCTGTATAAAATGATTGAAGACTCGCCTGTTAAAGACAAAATAATAACACTTTACGGGCAATTCCCGCCGAAAATTTTCGACACGTTGATTTCCGCGGCGGATACAATTGTTCTGCCATACGAATTAGGGGGACAAAGTGGGATAATGGCACACGCGTTTGCTTTTAGCAAACCGGTTGTAACGTCTGATCTCAAAGCATTTCAAGACTGGGTGGATCAATCGAGTGGTGGATTAGTTTCAGCGAATGATGACGAATTAGCGGTAAATCTAATAAAAATGCTTGGAGATGATAAATTCAGATTAACACTTATTTCAAGTATCAAGAAATTTGTGAAAGAAAAAATGGCGTGGCGAGTTGTTGCAAAACAACACATTTTTGTGTATGATAGTTGCACGTGTAAACCTGCACCATTCGCAAAATATTTCGGTTAACTTTCTAAAAATAATTAATCATGTTCAGAAGAAAAAGAGAAGGCAGAGATATCGTCCACCGATGGGAAGGAAACCCTCTAATTAAGTTAGAGGATGTCGGTTTTCGATGCGCAGATATTCGCGCCGCGGGAGTCACTTTTTATGACGGGAAACCAATATTTCTACTCACTATCCAGCACCTCGCCGGATATCAATCTATTCATATTGCCCGCAGTGATGATATGGGAAGATTTCATATTGACAAGCAACCGTTTTTAGGAATTAATGATTCCAAGCATAAAATCTGCGAGCATGAAGCCGAAGGAGTAATGGACACCCGAATCACATTAATTGACGGAACATATTACATTATGTACGTTGCCTGTGGAAAGCACGGTTTTCGCATAGGGCTTGCTTCTACAAAAGATTTTAAAAGTGTTGCTTGTCACGGTTTGATATCCGAGCCTGACATAAAAGGGGGCGCGCTTTTCCCTGAAAAAATAAACGGCAGATATGCCCGTTTGGAACGACCGGCTTCCGGCAACAGTATTTGGCTGAGTTACAGTGATGATTTAGTATTCTGGGGAAGTAGCGAAGTAGTTTTATCACCAAGAAGCGGATTTTGGGATTCAGCACGGGTCGGCACAGGAACTCCCCCAATTAAACTTTCCGACAGCTGGCTTATTATTTATTACGGTGTGAAAAAAACATCCGCAGGTCCGCTTTTTCGACTTGGCGCCGCTTTGCTTGATCTTGATAATCCGACCAAACTTATCGGTCGAGCGAACATTCCTGTTCTTGCGCCTCGCGAAGACTATGAGAGGATTGGCGACCAGGGAAACATAGTTTTTTGCACCGGCGCTTT
>QMOL01000113.1 GCA_003648225.1 Chlamydiota bacterium | reverse complement strand
TGGAATCGGCCATTTTTCATCATTATAATTTGGTTTACTCCAGTCAGGTATTTCTTTACGGGCATCGTAAATTTCACCGTAAAGCAGGTCGGCTTCAATAAAAGGTCCCACATTAACTTTCCAGGATCTATCGGTTGCGATAATTTGTTTTTTGCCGTTGGTGAATTCAATCACAAGCTGAGCGTTCAGCATTGGATTATTACCATAATGGTCTCTATGTTCGTTCCAGCCGTAATAACTTGCATACCAGCCATCGGCGAGCAGACATCCGATAGCGTTATCCCCCTTTTTAATATTTTTGGTTACGTCATAGCCGTTATAATAAACGTGCTCATTATAGTCAGTCCATCCCGGAGCAAGTAAATCATCGCCAACTCGTTTTCCGTTGAAATAAGGTTCATAGATTCCGAGAGCGGAAACATAAAGAACCGCGCGCTCAACATTTTTATTCAGGGAGAATTTTTTTCTATAATAAATGGCCGGATTTCCGCCGCAACGAATGTGTTTTTTGTCAATGGCACGTTTTAATGCAGCCCACAGCCACTCACCTTTCCAGTCTGATTCTTTTACAGCACCGGTAGCGAAAGACGCGATTTCCGACCAATCGCCCAGTTTATTTTTTTCATCCCAGAGCATAATTTTCCAGAAGTATTTTTTAAAAGAGCTGAGAGCTTTTCCCGAAAAAATAATATCGTTTGATTTATTGGAGACGATTTTTTTTGAATCCCAAATATCACCTTTGTTTTTAGATAAGTTTTCTTCTGAAGTTGCGATAAGAATTCGATAAGCTGTTTGTTTTTTATTTTTAGCAGTTGGTTTTTCCGGGATGCAAAGCCAGGAAAGACGTGGTTTTTTAATGTCAATCGCGAGAGGGGAATTTAAATGCTCGCATTTAAGTTCTGTTGGATAAATAGAGTTTTTCATTGTTGGCTTTTTGATTGATTAATGCACATTATGGACAAAATGGACGTAATAGACTGGGTTAGATTAGTATTGGTTTTTTAGAAAGTTTTTTGCTTTTAAACGCGGGGAGATATTTGCTGTGCGCTTTCATTAATTCAATTGTCATCTCACGAATTTCGTCAAGCGTGCATTTCATAGAAGTGAGCGGGTCGAGTGACATTGCCTGAAAAACTTTTTCCGGGTCGGTTTCCAACGCGGCTTCCACGGCGAGCTGTTGGACGATAACCTGCCGCGCGTTAATTGCTGCGAGATGAGTTGGAAGATTACCGACATTGATTGGACGAAGTCCGTTTTTATCAACGTAGCATGGGACTTCGACACAACAGCCATTCGGCAAATTGCCGATTAAAGAATCATTACGAACATTTCCGTGAATAACAACCGGCTTACCGCCGGCAAGCGCGTTGATGATTTGTGAACCGTATTCAAGACTGCGGTTAAGATCTACGGGAGTTTCCCAGCTTGCCATTTTTTTCATAGTTTCTCTCCAGTCAGGCCGGTTGTAAAGTTCTTTAATAAACCCATGCGCGCCATTCCACGAGCCGCCTTTGCAGAATCTTTTCACGAGGGATTTATTTTTACGGAACCAGGGATGATATTCCGAATTATGCCCGCTTGATTCTGTTACAGGAAAGCCGAAATGTTTAATCATTTCCATTCTTGAAGTATCGCCGTTCCATATTTTTTTATTTGTAGCAAGTTTTCGTATTTTCGGCAGGAGGTCAACACCGTTTTTCTCAAATTTTGTAAACCACGCCTGATGATTAATTCCCGCACATTCAAAATTAATGTCTTCGACTTTTACACCAAGACGCTCGGCCCATTCGTGTGTGGCACCTTGTACGGAATGGCAAAGCCCAACGTATTTTATTTTTGGGACTGCTTTATAAATCCCCCAACTCAGCATACTCATCGGATTAGTGTAATTGAGCATAAAGGCGTTAGGGCAAATTTCAACAATATCTTTAGCCATTTCAACGAGAGAGGGGAGAGTGCGCAGGCAGCGCATGATACCGCCTGGAGTGAGAGTATCACCGATAGCCTGATCGACTCCGTATTTCATTGGGATATCGATTTCTTTTTTTATGGCATCATATCCGCCTACAAGAATACTTGTAATGACGTAATCAGCGTTTTCGAGTGCTTTACGATGGTCGTTTGTCACGCTGTAAGTAGCGTTTTTATAATTACCTTCCTTAAAAATTCTTTTGATAATTTTACCTGCGTAAGCCAGTCGTTCTTTATCGATATCCACAAGAGCGAAATGAGCGTCTTTAAGTTTATCATAAGTGAGAATATCAGCAGTTAATCTGCTTGAGAAAACTAAACTTCCGGCGCCGATAATAGTAATTTTTTTCATTTTATGTCCTTTTTTTGTTATTTAGAAATTATATAATTATTATATTTTTCAGGGTAGGTAACACTATAATGAGTAACTTTGACACCTTCTTCCCATGGCCACTGCATGATTGTTCTCAGTTTTAGATTCAAAGATTTTGCTTTTTTATACAATAAGCGAAATTGTTTCGCGTTATTATAGTAAGTTTCCTGAATTATAATCGGTTTACGATGTTCATTTTGTAGAAACATAATTATCCCACATTCTTCTGTTGTATTCGGGATTTTTGCCACGTGTTTGTCCTCCTCCTTCGGCATGAAGATCATACCATCTTTGAACATTTGAACCTGCGAACACCGATTCAACGGCATTACGAACATTCACGAGGAAGCTCCAATTTTCCAGAAAATAAAGTTCATTCCATTTTTTCCAGCCTAATGGTTGTGCCGGACCCATTGGACAAAACCGTATTTGTACTTCATTAAAGCCGAGTTCTTTGATTTTTTACAGACGGGTCCAGCCTTCCGTGCCAGATTACGAACGCGATTTTTTCCTGACCCGCTTTTCTCATATTTGTCAATTGTTGGATAACTGCATTCGTGTTTTCATGATAATGACCAACAACTGTTTTGATTTTTTCGTGCCATTCTACTCCTTTTTTAAAAGCTTTGTAATCATAGCCGTTAAGATCATAAGAAATATAATTGGAGCCGCCTGTTTCATAGGCATAACAATTATCTGAGAAAAGGAATAAGGAAAGAAATAATATATTTATAGTTTTTTTATGCAAAACAATTAAAAAATTAAATTTATTGACAAAACAATTATTGACAAAACAATTAAAAATCAAATATTGCTTTTTATAAAAAATTATTCTGCTGTTAATCATTTTGTAAAATGATTTCATATAATTGTATGAAAATCAAGATAAAATTTCCAGAGGATATACTATTTTCTGTTTTCTATTGTGATGGTGCCTAACTTGTAACGGCGATAACCGTCATCTCCTTTCAATGGAAGAGCAATTCTCGGCGTTCCGTCACGATCACCAACCGAAACAAACACATCGTAGCTGCCCGGTCTTATGGCAGGAGCAATAAGTCCGACAACAAATTCGCTTTCGTGTTTTGTGATTGGAGAATTTGTGGAAGGTCCAACTTTCAAGTCACGCATATTGAGTGTATCATCGCTCAGCACCGAGACAATTCCGCCTTTGGCATCTTTTAGTGTCAGGGCGGGAAACCCGCCGGAATAGCATGGAGCCACTCCTTTATTTGACCACGTCCACCGTACTTTAAACCTTTTACCGATCTTTATAGTTTTTGGCCAGGTAACTTCTGTTGGCAGTAACCGGTACCCCAACCTCAAATTAATTTCATCAATAATTTTGCGATTTTCTTTTAAGAAAATTTTTGGTTCCCAGTGAACAGACATAAAACTGGCATGGTAATCTTCAACCGATTTAAGCAAAAGTTTACCATCCCATGCACCGCGTTTAACAGAACCACCATAATGCTCGTGTTCAAGAACAACCGGCATTTTTGGCCAGAATTTTTGAGCCATTTCGGCATGATACCAGGAATTCGGCGGTGGTTGTACTAAAATACTGTCATCGTGGATTGTTACACCTTTAGAGAAAGCGTAGTCAGTAATTGGAAACCTGCGTCCGGGTTTATCATGCCCGGCAAAGTCATCGCTAATGCACAGCTGAGTTTTTTTGAAATGTTTAAGATGTAAATCAATGTGAGCTTTTTTGATTTTTAAACTGTCCTGATTGCTGCTCATAAAGGTGTGGCCTTCTCCCCAAAGACCATAAGTGCCGACAAAAATATATTCAACATTTGGGTTTCCATCATATCTTTTAGCGACCGCGGCGAGGAAATCATCAAGTTTTCTCAGAAAAACCGGGTCATCAAAAAAGGGGTCCCAAGTTTCACTACGTACAACCCTGCCTTTTCCGAACTGATAAAAAGTACCTCTTGCGCCAGCTTTTTTCACCCATTCCGGAGTTGGATATTTCATCCAGTTTTCTGAACTGGTCAGACATAATGAGATTCGTTTTCCTTTATCAATCCAACGCTGTGCGGGAGTGTCAAGAATAGGCCAGTTGAACTTTCCTTCTTCAGGTTCAATGAAAGCCCACGGAATTCTCATAAACACAGTTGACAATCCCGGAAAATCGTCAACAGTATCTGAAGGTTCAAGTTTTGAGCCATAATTTTCCGGAATATTTGAATAAAAATACAAAACCCATCCCATGCCGGGATTAACAAGGGCGGCTTTCGTGTCTTTTGGAAAGACTGTTACTGCATTTATAGACATAGCCATGGACAAAAATATTAATACCGGTATGAATTGTTGCAGCTTTTTCATAAACTATTAGTTGTTGAAAGTATATTTTGACTAAAAGGCAAGTTCATCGATTCCCCCTTTCCTTAAAGTGGAACATCCCGATTATTCCATCGGGAGTGGGTTGAGGGATTTTAATTTTGGTCACTGGAAAAACTAAGCATACGCCGGTCAAGAGGTCGGCAGGACATTTCCCTCTTCGAGCGTTTCTAATTTAAATCCGAAACTGATTTAACAATTAAAACGTGAAAATATTTAACAGTCTATTCCAAAAACCTCCTTTTCTGGAATCCCAGCTACGTGTGTCTAGAACTACACCTTCCGGTGTAATAGCCTTCATCGTGCAAACATCTCCATCGACTGTAATAAGAGTATAGTGATGTTTGCTTTCGAACACTTTGGAATAAGGATTTTGTTTTTCCGGGTCTTTGACCTTATGGCTTGTCCCCACACCGGCTCCACCGGCTATGATCATGGTAACACCGCCATCCGGTTCTGATCGTTCGTAAAAATGGTCATGGCCCGCGAACATGGCGGTCGCATTATATTTTTTCAGAAGCGGCATTAATACGTCCTGCCCAAGTTTGATAGTTCTTTCCCTTGGCCGACCGTCTTTGAGTTTGCCATGTCCGCCTGAAGTCCAGGCAGGATAATGACTGGCAAGAAAAATAAATTTTGCTTTTGAATTAGCGAGAATATTTTCCAGCCATTTTGTTTGAACACCATCGCTTTCCCAGTCCATCGTTCCATCAATGCCTATTATCAGTGTCGAACCGATTTCCTGCGACCAGTTTTTTCCACCTCCCGGTGTTTGGAAAATATTAGTGAATAACGGACAATCTCTTTCATGATTGCCAACTATTCCATAATAAGGAATGGATGAGAAAAATTCTTTTGCCGGACTGAAATGCTGCTCATCCCATTCATAATCATTTAGACCGTACGTTACCATATCGCCGACAAAAACTGTAAATGCAGGTTTCGCAGCTGTGATAGCCGCAGCAACTTTAGCCCAATTTTCAGGATATGAACGGCTGTCACCAACAATTACAAAAGAAAATTTATCGCCGCCTTTCAGTGTTCGCACAGTGAATGGCCCGACCGATGTTTGGAAATCATTTTTGGGTGAAAGACGTGCTTTCAGAGAATATTGATACTGCGTATCTGCTTTCAGACCTTCTACTTTGAAAGAGTGAAGCAATGCTGGTTTAGATATATATTTCTGACCATTCACTTCAAGAACTACCTCGGCAGGAATATTCACGCGACAGGTTACTGTGAACATATTTTCACCGGCACAGCCAAGAATCGGACCTGTTTGAAAGGTGAGTGCCGCGGGAGTAAGCCCAAACAGCTGAATATTTACATCCTTGGAATTAATTTGTTTTGGAACAAAAGAAGTTTTAGATGTTTTCTTGTCTTTCTGTGCTTTCACATCTACAGTCAATTTTGCTCGAAGTTCATTCAACCCTTTTTTCAACAGGGATGCCGGAATACCTGGAATGGTTTTGTAAATCATTCCTTTCATAGGTTTCGGAATTGGTTTTCCATTTAACGTAAAATCTTTTATATGGTTCGGTTTTTCCAATTCCAGCGCTACAAAGCTTTCCGGATTCTTAACCTGAAATATTGTGCGGAAAGTGACAACGTTTTTCCCGGATTTATCAAAATTCACAACTTTCTGAAATACGGGGGCTGCATTGTCATCGCAACAAGCAACAGTTCGGGCAGCATCAGCAAGAAGGTTTCCAGAACGTGTTTTATCAGCCGCGAAGGCCATTGACGCGGCCACAGTCAAAATCACAATAAAACAGACAGCAATACTTTTTTTAATTATCATCATATTATTTCCTATTTAAAGATTATATTTTAGTTAGCGCAACAATAATACCAAAAAGCACATAAGATTTCAATAACTATTTGTCATATTATATAAACTATATAACACAAAAACCAATAGATAAATTTTCTTTTTTCTCGTAGATATATGGCTGAAAAAATTCCCGCCTGAATTTCTCCGCTCTTTCTTTACCTAAACTCTATCCGCCCCTGATCCAAATTATTGGTCAAAATAATATTTCCCGAATGCTGGATAGTAATCAACGGACCGGTTGTCGAACCGCTCGTGAATGTATTGCCTTTCACCACCATATTGGAAACCCCACTCAATTCCAATGCCGGACCGGTAACCGCGTTGAATGTATTATTTAAAAGATACATATTTTTTTGTATCGGAGTTTCCATGAACCCTGTTAACTTCAGAGAAGAAATCGCCATACAAGGATCCCAATTCCCGTAGCCGCACTCCGAAACCCGGTTATTTTGGATAATGAGGTTTTGAGCATAAAACCCTTCCGGCCAATTGCAATTGTTTTCAAGAACTATTCCGGTTCGTGAAAGTCCCTCAAAAATGTTGTTTTCAACCAGGCCGTAGCTGGCTTTGATAAAAATACCGTAGCGGCGACCATCGTGCATGTGATTGTTGCGATAAATAAAATAGTTCCCAATAGTATCCAGATTGTAAGCGTGGTCGTAGATCTTCCAGCCGCGAACATCAACCGGGGTTCCCACCGGCGCAATGTTCATCTTCTCCACCGGATCGGAAAGCACGAGAGTAGAGCCCGAATAGGAAACTACCGTTGTTTCCTGCATGATCCTCCCCGCGTTCGGGTTGAAAAAGGCCAAACGGTCGCCCGGCTGAATGGAAGCGCGTGCATAGACAGTCATTTGCGTTGGGGAAAGCTGCTCCAAAACATAGATAGGCAAACCGTAGATATTCAGGCAGTCGTCAGATAAACCCTCAAAATCACAATTTTCAATCCAGGGACCTATACGCGCCGACTGACAATGAACTCCGTCCGCGCCGCTGACAATCAGGCGATTGCCTTTCAACTGCCCATTGCAATTCAAAACATTGAGCTTGGAAGTCTGGCTACCGACAAACAGCGAGCCCGGACAGGCATAAATTGTGAGCCGGTCAAAGGTAATATTTTCCGATCGCCCATACCGCCCGATCGCAGCTGACCGACCGTTAATTACAAACGCATCCCCAACCTCGAAACTTGATATCTGATCGGTATTCGCCAACGTCACGCGGAACATATTGCTGCTCTCGTCAAGAATATCAGCATATCTGAAAAACGAGGAGACATTCGCCTTCAGTCGCCCGGGCTGTGCCGCATTCTTCAGCATACCCCATGAATCGCAACTTTCGAAAAACGAATCGTTTGGCGCGGGAAATCCCGGATCCAGCTTCATTAAAAAGCCTGTTTTATCAGGAATAATTTCTGTAACGACCCCCTGCGAAAAAGGAAGTGAATTATAATCAATGTAAAAGTTGCGGATAATCAGGTTCGTTGATGACCATATCCAGACAAAAGAAACATCCTGACGATGAATCATAATTTCCGCGTCATGCCCATCTATAATTAGTTTTTCACAGTCTTGAAGTGGAATGACGGTGTTAGCAATACTCACGGAAAACTCCGGAGTTACAGCAAAAAAGTCATACACTCCAGAAACAAAATCAATCTGCACCGGACCTGCCATCAATTTAGCCTGTGCAATTGCAGCAGAAACCGCCGCGCGATCATCCTTGCCATCATTCGCGATCGCACCGAAATCCGCAACGTTCACGTGAGTCACAACATTAAGATTGGTAAGTGGCAACGGACGATTTTTCAAAATCAACGTCCGTAATGCATTTATGGGATCGGTGTTCCATTCTCCGAGACTAATATAATTAGTCAGCGGTGTTATAGGATCAATTTCCACGGTATAAGCCGATATTTTAAGACAAGCGAGCAAAAGGATAATAACAATTAGTGATAATTTCATTTTTTCATTTTTTTCATTTTAGTTCTGTCAGATAAAATAGACAGAATAGGTTATATGCAGTACTTTAATTTTGCAGATAGTATATCAAAAAAAAGTTTATATGTCAGAAAATAATTTCAGACACACTTTTCAGAAAGATAACCGGTTTTGAGAACAGCTCATATTTTTCCAAACAATTTAAAAGAATTACAGGTATAGCTCCTATTACCTACATTAAAAAGCAACGGGCAATGCTAAAGTAAAATATA
>QMOL01000112.1 GCA_003648225.1 Chlamydiota bacterium | reverse complement strand
TTGATTAAAACACTTATTATACTCTTTCTAAGGTGACATTTCTAAAAAACGCAAAGGTGACATTTTAACAAAATTTTAACAGAAGGCATATTCACTGGTTAAACATACCCGATTTTACAATAACCACCTTGAAACAATATCAATTTTTTGCTACTATACGTTTAAGACTGAACATTTATAAAATGAACAAGGAAATTATTATGTATAAAAAAATTGTATTTCTAGTTCTGATTCTTACTATAATTATGTCAACTATCTCTTGCGCGCAAAATCATTCAAACATAACATTAACTAATTCTTACGACAATTCACCGCGGGAATTACATAAATTATTTTTTTGGAGAGTTCGTTCAAAAGTCAGTGTTGTTTATATTCTTGGTTCAATTCACGTGGGAAATAAAAATATGTTCCCGCTTAGCGAGATGATAGAAGTTGCATTTGACGCGTCTGATAATTTGGCAGTAGAGATTGATCCTGAAAAAGTTAATGAAAAAAAAATAAAAAAGTATTTAGAATACCCGGAAAACGATTCTTTACAAAATCATATTTCTCCAGATACATATGCCCGGCTCATAAATACTTTTGCTCGTTTTGGAGTTTCTCAAAGTAAAATCTCTAAAATGAAACCCGCCGCCGCGGTAACTTCTTTGGTAATGATAAATCTTGACGCACTTGGTTACGACCCTGAATTCGGGATTGATAAATATTATCTTGATGACGCGCGAAACAAAAAAAATATCCTTGAACTTGAAACCCCGGAACAACAATTATTACTGATGGATAGTTTAGGAGAAGAATATATTGAATATTCACTTCAAGACATAAGTCGCTGGAACAAAGAAATTAAAATCTTAATTAACGCTTGGAAAACAGGCGATACCGAAATGGTGGAAAACTTTTTCGAACGAGCTGCAGGTTATCCCGGCGGCAAAGGTTTTCTTAATAAATTTATTTACCGGCGTAACCAAACGATGACTGAAAAAATTGAGAAATACTTGAAAAGCGAAGGTCGGTACTTTGTGGTTGTAGGCGCTGCGCATTTAGTAGGGAAAAATGGTATAATAAATAAGTTGAAAGAAACAGGAAAATATCAGGTTGTACAAATGTCTGATTTTAACTAATAATTATAGGAGTAAAAATGGACTCAATGACTGAAAATAAAAAAAATGAAATACTATTTATGCAATTAGTTATGAGCTTGTCCCACTCGGGAATGATGCAGCTCGGTAAGGTAATAAACCCGATGACTCAGAAAATTGAAAAAGATTTGATCGGCGCACAGGCAACTATTGACCTCCTTACCGCTCTGCTCGAAAAGACGAAAGGAAATTTAAGCAAATCAGAAGAAGATATACTGACCAGCAGCATTTCATCACTTCAATTAAATTATGTTGATGAAATTGAAGAAAAAAAAGAAGAAAAAAAAGAAGAAAAGATTGAAGAAAAAAAAGAAGAAAAGATTGAAGATACGAAAGAAGAAAAGCGCGAAGAGAAAAAGGAAGAATAATTGGCTTAACTAACTTAACCATGATAAAAATACATTCGCCAAAATCCATGTTTCGGCAAAGCCGACTTTGGCATTCCCAAAATAAATCTGTCGCACTTGTGCCTACAATGGGAGCATTACATGAAGGGCATTTATCTCTGATACGCTTAGCAAAAAAGAAAGGGGATAAAATCGTTGTCTCAATTTTCGTTAATCCGACTCAATTTGGTCCTAACGAAGATTATAACAGTTATCCCCGAACATTAAACGAAGATTTTAAAAAATGCAGTGAACTTGGTGTTGACGCTGTTTTTTTGCCATCTGTGTCAGCGATGTATCCCGACAATTCATCGACTTATGTAAATGAAGAAATTTTATCACAACATCTTTGCGGCGCAAGGCGCAAGGGGCATTTTCGAGGTGTTTGTACTATTGTGCTTAAATTATTTAATATATGCGCGCCCGACATCGCTGTTTTCGGCCAAAAAGACGCACAACAATCATTAATTATAAGTCAAATGGTTCGTGACTTAAATATTCCTGTTAAAATAATCATCGCGCCAATTAAAAGAGAAAAAGACGGTTTGGCAATGAGCTCACGCAATAAATACCTTTTACCTGAAGAACGTAGACAGGCAACTGCTATTTATAATGGATTACAGAAAATAAAAAAATGGCAAAACGATAATTTATCCGTAGCGCAAGTCCGGCGTAAACTCATCCGCTTTATACAACGAGAAAAAGATATAAGAATCGATTATGTGTCAATAGTTAATATTAACACATTGTCAGAAGTCTCTCGTCCTAAAAAAGGTGATAAATTATTAATAGCAGTAGCTGTCTTTTTCAATAAAGCGAGACTTATTGATAATATTGTAATAAAATGGTGAAGTGATCCGCATCGTCATAGGAATTTGCTAAATTTCCACCATTTTAACTTCGTTTTTTAAATTCATTCCAGCTGAAAGTGTAGTTTTTTAATCCCAAAATATAACAGAATCATACCAATGTAATTCTTCTTCAGATTCCGGTTTAACTTTTTTCTTAGTAGTTGGAGATTTTTTTATTGACGATTTTGTATGTTTCTTCACAACCGGTTTGGCTTTTTGCTTAGGCTTTGATTGTTTTTTGGGGGCAATTTGAACCGGGATTTTATTTTTCGGAACCGTAATAGTTTGGTTTTTGCTTTGATTGATTTTTTTTGTTGCTGCTATTTCTTTTTTTCTTATTTCTCTTCTAGCGGCTTTCGCTTCTTTTCGCGCGGCTTTTTTAACATCTCGTTTATCACGTTTTTTTATTCTTTCTCTACCGGATTTCGTATGTCCTGATTTTCGTTGGATAGTTTTATTCACTTCTTTCTTTTCTGCCGCAATTTGTTTTTTTGCTTCATTCGAGATTTTACTTACATCAGATTGGTTAAGATCAACTTCCTTGGCAGTCAGCGTAAAAGAAAGAAATGCTGCTAAAATAAAAGTGATTATTGTTATTGATATTTGTCTCATAATTGTCTCCTGTTAAGATTAAAAAACATCATAATACTTATGTGACGTGTTATTACAAGTTTTATTCATAATTAATAGTATCCCCATTCAATAGCGCCAAGATCAACTCCATAATCGTGATCATCTTTACCCTTTTTTAGTTTGTAAGGGTTCCAAGTCCGGCTTGACTCAAAATTAAGAACAGCGGGAATTCCTTCTTTATCGAGTTTTTCAGCATCGTGGTCAGCAACCCATTCTCCCAGATCAAATCTGCACAACTTCCATTCTCTGTTTGACAAAATGACATTTCCAACGATGACATCATCAATTTTAATGGTTGTTTTTACCGGCTTTTCTTTGACATCCGGATGGTCAGCTCTAAGAAACAGACGTAAGTTTTTATTTTTAACTCTAATTGGCTTATAGACTGATTTCGCAGTTCTTGCGAATTTGTTATTATATTTATCTTTTTCATAATAGAAAATACCGTACTCAAGAATTCTGTCGATTGAAGTATATTGTTTCGCGGACTTGAAGAAAGAATAGCCATAAAGAACAGAACTTCCCAAATCAAAAAGCCAAACAGATAATATAAGTACAAAAACAAGTACAGCCACTACAATTCTCATTTTTGACTTTTTTATAAAAGCAAATGATTTTGAAAGCACACTTTTTATCCGCTTGCTAACCGAATCGGGAACAGGGTCAAAATTAAGTTGATAATTAATAACAACCAGAGCAAGCAGGACGGCGAACCATAATTGCAATTCAAGCACATAATAAAAGTCACTTGTGAAAAAGTTGGAGACGAATGTGACAAATAATGAAACCAGCATCGCCATTCCCATAAGTTTCCATCTCCATGACACCTCACGCGCGCGATAATTTTTCCAGCTCAGTATAATAGCGAGGCAATATAAACATATTACTCCAATCAAAGCGGCAACTCCCTGTTCGGCGAGAACGTCAAGATAAAAGGCATGAGCAAATGCTGTTTTGTAAGTGTCATCTTTGAGTTTTACACGACGGTAAAGTTTATCAAATGTACCGATTCCCGAACCGGTTAAAGGAAATTGTTTTATGACATTAGCTGCCGATGTCCAATGATAGAAGCGATACGCAAGCCACTCATTCAATGTAGATTCAGATTTATCAGATGCCAGTCTGCTAATTCCTTCAGTAAATCTGTTAAATTGCCTTGAATTTGTAATTGCGGAAAACGGGCCTTGTGTAGGCATAATCAGAGAATATCCCGGACCAAGGAAAAGAATAACAGCAACAATAATAATAAAAGTTTTCCTGAATTTTGTGCTTTTTACCATTGATATTATAAGAAAAGTAAGCCCCATTACCATAATAACAAGAACAAGAGCGAACGCCGCCGTCCTTGTTCCGGAAAACCACAGCCCGCCGCCCGCTATGCAAGCCGCGGCAAACATCATAACTTTTCTCCAGTAGGATTGGGTAGCAAAAAGCAAAGCGACACACAGAATCATTAAAGTAGAGAAATAAATACCTGCTGCATGAGGGCCATTAAATGTTGCATTAACACGCATAAAGAACCAGTTAATGCCAACCCATCTAAACCCGGCATAATATTGGAACAGACCATAAACTCCGGCAATTGTTCCTGATATCACAATAAGCCAGAGAACGTTTCTCAATTGTTCTCTATGACGAATTGAAGAGCAAATCAGATAAAAAGCTATACCAATTTGAGCAAATTGCCAAAATCTTGTAAAACACAAGTAATTATCCAGCATACTAAAAAATGGAATGTTCATCAATTGCCGTGGCGCTTCGTTGTAAAACCCGGGACATAACACATTATTAAACCGTGCCCATCCAATCGGCAGTTTTAAAATCAAAATTACAGCAAGAAAAGCGAATATGGCGTCAAACGGTGTTCGCCGTAAAAATACTGCAGGTTGTTTGTCGGAAATAGGTTTATTCCAGATATAGTGATAAACCCATGATGTTAAAATCGCGCCAATAATAGTAGCGTTAATATTAATACCCGGCCACGGAATTATAAAAATTCCGTTAATTGTATTTAAAATCGGTATGCAAAAGATAAAAACATAAATAGCTAATGTCCATCTATACCAAGACAAGCAAAAGATAAAAACACTAAGCGCAAAGACCGCGATTTGAAGAAATGGATCAGATTGCGTCAAAAAACTCAATTGATATGTCGCAGTCAAAGGTAAAACAATAAGAGATAAAAATATTTTACTAAATGTAGATTTGTTATTATTTGGCATTTTCATTAATCGTTAATTGTTATTTGTGCGTAGCCATCCATCGAAGGAGGATTAATTGTTATCCTTCCACAAATTTCAGGATACCGGGTGCAAGAGCTGACCAATCAAGCTTTTCAACCACCCATTCCCTACTTTTTTGCGCAAGAAAGTTTTGTTTTTCTTTATTTTTAATTAAGTTTATTAATTCAATAGTAAAATCATCTTGATTTTCAGTAACCACAGCTACTCCATCTTCACTAAGCATTTCCGGATAATCACCGACTCGTGTAACAACAAGCGGTCTTGCACAAGCAAGATAATCCCCTATTTTATGTGGGAATCTAGCTTTATTAGCTAAGTTATCCGCCATTGGTAAAGCAAAAATATCCGCCGCGGAAAGAAATACAGGAAGTTCCTCATCACTGCATCTGCCGGTTGAAATGAAAGCATTCTGAATTCCGCTGCTGATTATAAGGTTTCTATGTTCATCGGATAAACCGCCTACAAGCAGAAGATACGCGTTATTAATTTCTTTTTTTACTTTTTTAAAAGATTCGATGAGAAAAGGAAAAGCATGCCCGTCAGTAAGAGTGCCGATAATAGTTACATTCTGCTGAATCCCCAATTTCAATCGCGCGTCTTCCTTAGGATAAGGTCGCATATAGTTAGTATCAACACCCTCGCGCAATAAAGCAATATTATTTTTATCCACCCCAACGTCCAATGTTCGGTTAAAAAGAACGGAACTGATGACACTAACTCTATCAGCTTTTAACCGGATTTTTTCTTCACGTCTTTTATCCCATTTATGCGCGATTTTATTTCCCCGAAAATGATTGGCTGCTCCGGAATACCAATCACACCAGTCAGAAAGAAAAATTTGATTTCTTTTAAGACCGGCATAAATTGGCCAGGATACATTCGGGTGATACTCAAATCCGAAAATAACGTCATAGTTTCCGGAAACGATTCTTCTCCATCTCCACAAAATATCAAGCCAGTTTGATCCATAACCCGGAATATTTTTATAACCCCAGTTTGGACCTTCAGTAATAGCAACGCCTTTTTCAATTCTTTCTTCACGTTTCCATTTATTGTCGCGGGATACAGTGCAAATTGTAACATCATGTCCGCCATATTCAGCGCATAAGCGACCGAACCACAAGGCTCTGTGATATGTTCCACAACCGGCAATATTAGCATTAAGAAATAAAAGTTTCATAAATTTCGATTCTTTCACGCATAATTTTATGCCTCTTTTCTTTCAGTGTTCGTTGGATTAGATAAAACATAAAGCATGATCACTCCTGCCAATGCCCAAACAACAGGGCTTCTATCCATCGTCGTAAAAGCTTGCGTAAACATTGCGGTAATAACATGGAAAAGGAGACACATTATATAGCCGACAAGCTCAAAATATTTTTTACTTTCTCCAAATTTTCTGAGCTTTTTAAAGCCGGACAAAAATATTCCCAAAAGGAACCAAATAAAGGCGCTAAACCCAATTAAGCCGGTGTCACGGGCTATTTTCAAATATTCATTATGCGGCGCTTGTTCTTCCATCCCGGCATAAAAAACATAAAAAGTAGATGGAGTTCCAAAAGGCGAGCCAAAAAAAGGTCTGTCTTTAATATCTGTAATCATTTGGCTCCAGGCATCAAGTCGCCACCTTGCCGACCCTTCATGAGCTGAGATTATGCTGCTAAATCTTTCCGCGAGTGTCATTCCATAACGTTCAATGTAATAGGGTTTTGTGAAAAGATATGAAAAAAAACCAAGCAGTGCAATAACAATCACTATAGTAATTTTTTTTCGGAGCGGCATTAGAAAAGCTAAACCCGCCGTACTTCCTATCAATCCAAGTAAAACACCTCTTGAGCCGGTTATTACAGCCAGAATAAAACAATATATTCCTCCTAAAGCGGGTATAACTTTAAATTTCTTTATATTACGAAAATTACTCAAAATAAAAATATACGGCATTGCAAGCATCGCTCCCTGCGAAGCGCTTAACAGAGAAGTGTATCGATTTCCGTTCATTACCAGTTGATTAATCTTATTTATTCCCACAACACCAAGGAGCTCTATAAATCCCATAATCATAGTAACAATAAAAAAGAAAATAGTTAAAGGACGTAATTCACTTGTTTCTTTAAAAATAAGAGGTATTGCCACACACATTCCTAAGGAATATAAAGTACGGAACTGATTAAACGCTGATTCTCCATAGATAGAATTTCCCCTCCAAAGCGAGATAAGCGCAAAAAGCAAAAAAACGACAAGACTTATCGGCAAACATTCTTTGATAGATCTTTTTTGATTCCAAAGGGCGCCAAAATATATTAATGTTAATGTAATTTCATAATATTTTACGTTTACCGTTCCAAGAATCACATAATTCTCAAGACTAAAAGATCGTGACGGCTCTAATAAACTGAAGATTAGAAAGTAAAGCAACCATTTTGGACGAATAAATGCAAGTATTAACCCAATCGCCACGCAAATTTCCACTGTGAATTTCATTGCTTTTACTCCATAAAATAATATTCAATTTGTTATAAAATTTATTAAAATCCTTAAATCTTTTTTAGAACTCTTGCCGGATTTCCACCGGCAATGCAATTTGGAGGAATAGATTTTGTTATTATACTTCCTGCGGCAATAACACTGTTTTGTCCCACAGTAACACCTTTTAATACAACAACATTCATTCCCAACCATACATTGTCTTCTACGATAACAGGAACACAGCCGATATCATCAGCATTTGTGTTGTATCGTCGCCCAACGGGTTTCACGGGATGAAAGTCGTAATCTGTAATTGTCACATTCGCGCCTATCAAACAATTATTGCCGATTTTCACGGATTTCGCCGCACAAATTGTTGTGCCGCTCATTCCAGTATCATTACCAATTATAATTTCGCTTTCCGGTTTAACAGCGGATAATATCACACGATGATTCACTCCCAAAGGGTTTCCCTTACAAGTTGAACACATCGCCACATTATCGCCAATCACTATTTTTCCTCCATTAGCGAGATTAACGCGAGGAAATCCATATAGAATGATCGCTTCGCCGGTTTTAACGCCTTTAATTTTAAGGTAGGCTTTACCGACACCCGAGATTATTTTTCTTTTTATGCCCACAGCAATTTATTTCTTACGTGTAACGGGTGAAATACCGCAGCTTATAGTTATATTAGTCCAAGTATTCCACCATTTAGCGTTAGATTTTATTCCATTGATTAAATTTGTATTTGACTGCATCCAATTTTTAACTATGTTAATATTATTTATTTTTTCTTGTTTGTCATTTTTATCTTTTAAATTCTCCATATAATATATAATTGCCGCAGGGTCTTCTTTACCGCAGGTTTTAAAATATTCAGTTACAGTATTCTTATATTTCGTTGTATCTTTTTTCTTGTTATAAATATTCAGTAATTTTTGATATGAGTACGGTAACGGCTGAGCTGCAAGCTTGATATCAAGTTTATATTGAAGCTCGGCATCATTTGTCCGACCGGTCTCAAGATAAACATTAGCAAGGTACCTCCTGGTTTGCGATTCAAAATAATTA
>QMOL01000111.1 GCA_003648225.1 Chlamydiota bacterium | reverse complement strand
TGATATTCCGTTTTTTGTTCAAGAGAAAGGTATCGTTTTTAATGTTTCGCTTGACAGTGTTGAATTGAAGGCTCTTATTATAATATCGGCAAAAAAAGATCCCGGTAATGGAAAAATTAATTGATAATAATTCTCAATACTTTAAAGTGTATTCCCGTGGTATTCTAACTTCATTACTCTTGCCAAAAAAACACGGCTGGGGATGTGTGTTGTTTACAATCGTTTTTCTTTCATGCACTCTTATTGCTGTAGTAGTTCTTTCAATTATCTTATTTATGAATGCGTCTAAGATTTTCTCGAATCTCGGACGCTATGCCTTGACGCCGACTATGAAAGCAATTGAACGTGATGTTACGCCTGATGAACGTACAGAATTTTCAAACGCTTACATCAAAATCTTCGCCACTATACAAAAAAATGGTCTTACCGATCTGAAGCCGTGGACAATTAACGCGATGACTAATCTTGCTGCCTCGGCGAAAGATCATAAAATAAGTCGTGAAGAGTGCGCGGCTTTTGTATCGCTGGTAACAAATGGGACACATTCCGTAACAAATAAACCGGGAGTGAAAAATGAATAAGAAATTTATATATATTGTTTTATTAGCATATGTCTTAATGATTTCAACTTTATTTGCTGAGAAAACCGACACGGTAAAACATTTTTCAACAAATAATTTAAATAAAATTCTCTCTGACGGAAAATTTTTTTCTTATGCGCCGGGACACTTTAAATTTTTACTTCCTTATTATTGGCAAATAATTCCTGATAAAGCAGTTCAGCGATACAAAGATATTCTTCGAAAAATGTATCCTAATAAACCGGTGCAGAATTACGTTCTAGCGTTGCAGAGAAAAGCTCTTGTTGATTTTACTATGCCTTACGCTCTCGTTGAAATAGAAACAAGACCAATGCCAACGGTTGAAGAAGTTGAGGGTGAAGCCGTTAGTTTTGCGCCAAGTGTTCGCAAAGCGTTTGTTGATTTATATAAAAGTAACCTGTTTGGTGAAATTAAACCTATGCCGGCTGTCTATGACCCTATGCATCAAGTCATTGTAGGTTATTGCTCAATGTTCAGAGCCAAAGACAAACAACACCTCACAACTGTTACAGCAATTTATCCATGCCGTTATGGATATGTTAGATTCTATTTTACTTTTCAGCAAGATACAGAAGAAAAATATTTTCCTGTAATTGAAAATATAATTAAATCAGTTAAATTTGATGATGGTTTTGAGTATAATCCTTCCGCGGCAAAAAAAAACAACCGCGGTTTTAATAAAACAATTTATACAATTGTAATTGTTCTAGCAATTATTTGGTTTGGATTTAGAATTTTTGGAAGGCGTATGAATAAATAATTGTGAGAAATGTTGCAACATAGAGTATCCTGGCACATACATATTTTTTTGGTATGATTTATTATACGAAAATACTATATGAATTAGTTGTTTTTCCAAAACAGATATGTAATAAAAAAGCCGCCGGAATCCCGGCGGCTTTTTTCTGGGTAAACCCATCTATTTTTTCTTTTTAGCCACTTTTTTCTTAGCCACTTTTTTCTTAGCCACTTTTTTCTTGGCTACTTTTTTCTTGGCTACTTTTTTCTTGGCCACTTTTTTCTTGGCTACTTTTTTCTTGGCTACTTTTTTCTTAGCCACTTTTTTCTTAGCTACTTTTTTCTTAGCCACTTTTTTCTTAGCTACTTTTTTCTTAGCCACTTTTTTCTTAGCTACTTTTTTCTTAGCCACTTTTTTCTTAGCTACTTTTTTCTTAACTACTTTTTTCTTAGCTACTTTTTTCTTAGCTACTTTTTTCTTAGCTACTTTTTTCTTAGCTACTTTTTTCTTAGCTACTTTTTTCTTAACTACTTTTTTCTTCGTTGCCATGATTTTTCCTCCGCTATGGGTGAGAAATATAATGCCTTAAAATTTATTTAATTAAGGCTACAATTAATAGTAACTTTTCAAATAATATCAGAAAAATTTTTTTTTGTCAAGCACATAATAAAAAATCATATATTTAACAGCAAAAATACATTTAACCTATTGACAATAATCATCAAGTTTAGTAAATTATTGTATGTAAAATGAATTATATTTATTCTACTTAATTTACAGATTTTAAATTATGATTAAAGTAAACAATTTAGTAAAACGTTATGGCGAAATTCGTGCTGTTGATGATACAACCTTTACAGTTAAAAAAGGAGAAATTGTTGGATTGCTTGGTCCGAATGGAGCGGGTAAAACTACAACGATGAGAATAATCACATGTTTTATGCCGGCAACATCCGGAAGCGTAACTGTAGCGGGCTATGATGTTTTTTCACAATCGCTTGAAGTTCGCAGGCACATAGGTTATATGCCTGAGAATGTACCTCTTTATCCTGAAATGCGGATAAACGAATATTTGAGATTTCGCGCGAAACTTAAAGGGTTGCGCGGTCAGGAAATCACTAATCGTGTTGCTAAAGTAATTGATGCATGCGATTTAGGTCATCAGCATAAAAGAATTATTGAACAGCTGTCAAAAGGAAACAGACAGCGTGTTGGTCTTGCTGACGCATTAGTAGGCAATCCTGAATTACTGATTTTGGATGAGCCTACAATTGGACTTGATCCAAATCAGGTACGCAAAGTACGCGAATTGATAAGAGAAATTGGAAGAGACAGAACAGTGGTTCTTTCAACGCATATTTTATCTGAAGTAGAAATGATATGTAAGAAAGTAATTATAATGTATAATGGGAAAATAGCCGCGCAGGATTCTGTAGCAGATATTTGTGGAGGAACTAAAAAACAATATATTTGTGAAGTTAAAACTTCTCCTCAGAAATTAAAGGAAACCGTTGAAAGTATTCAGTTGGCAACTAATATTATATCCGAGCCTCTCAAAGACGGTTGGGCCAAAGTCGTTATGCACTCTCTTAAAGACACGGTAGATTTAAGGGAGCAAATTTTTAATGTTATTAATCAGAAAGGCTGGACGATTCGTGAACTTGATGTGAAATCGCCGACTTTGGAAGAAACATTTGTGAATATAACATCGAAATAACAAATGACGATTTTAAATAATGGAATCGTATCAATCACAAAATCATTAAATAATAAATATCATGCGAAACTTTTTTAATCTTTATAAACGTGAATTGAGTGCGCTTTATTATACACCGATCGGCTATATAGTAATGTGTGTTTTTCTCGCAGTTCTCGGGTGGGTTTTTTGGCTGCTTGTCAGAATACTCAATCTTCCGCAATACGTTAAGCTTAATGAAGATGTATTCAGCATTATGTTTGGCGGAACTTTTTTTTATTGGATTATTCTCGCGGGAATTACGGCAGCGCTAACGATGCGTCTTTTTGCCGAGGAGCGTCGGTCGGGCACAATCGAATTATTATCCACGGTACCAGTTACTGATTTACAAATAGTTCTTTCGAAATATTTTGCTGCATTAACTTTTTTATTATTAATGTGGATACCGACATTAATTTATGTTATCATACTTGGTAGATATGCGACAGTGGATTACGGGGTTGTATTTTCCGGATATGTAGGTACTATACTTTTGTGTTCTATGCTGACATCAATTGGACTTTTAATGTCATCGTTCACAAGGAGTCAATTTGTATCATTTATAATTTCCTTTGTGCTTATTCTGATGCTTTTTTCTCTTAATTTCATGCAGAATATTGTTTCACCTTTCTGGCGTGAGCTTTATAAATATTTAAGTATTCTTGAACAATTCCAGGATTTCCCGCGTGGAGTTATTTCATCACGTAGTATAGTATATTTTTTAAGTTTAACAATTTTCATGTTATTTTGCACTGTTAAAAGTGTGGAATCTCATAAGTGGAGATAATATGCGAAAACAATTCATCAGAAGGATAACCTTTGGAGCAAATGTAGCGTTCAGCATCGTTTTAGTATTTGCGCTTGTTGTCATGGCAAACTGGATTGCAAAGAAATATCCGAAAAGTTATGATTTTGTGCAGACAAGTGATCTATATAAAATATCGGATAAAACTAAAAATATTCTTAAATCTTTAAATCAGGATGTTGAGTTCTACGTTTTTAGCAATCCACAGGATTCTGAACTTTATTCTAAAATTCAACGTTTACTGAAAGCATACAACTCTGCTTCGTCAAAAGTAAAGTTTACTATGGTTGATCCGGTACGTGATATTGATAAAGTTCGTATTCTCGCCCGGGATTTGAATGTAGAAGAGCCGGATACGGTAGTAGTAAAAATTGGTGAAAACAAAAAAGTTCTTACTGAAATGGATATGGCTGATTTTAAATTCAGACATAATGACTATACCGGCGGGCAAATCAAAGAAATGAAACAGTTTAAAGCTGAACAGGCTTTTACTTCGGCGATTCTCGAATTGATTAATCCTAAAAAAATATACGCTAAGTTTACCGTTAAACATGGCGAAAGAAATATCTTTGGTTATAAAGATAATGGAATGTCGGAAGCCAAGCGCTATTTGCTTAGAGATAATATTACAGCGGAACCAATTGAACTTATCAGCCTTACTGAAATTACAAATTGTGATGTTCTTGTGGTTGCCGGGCCTACTCGAAAATTTCTTCCTCACGAAGTTAATCTTATTAGACATTATATCAATAATGGCGGAAGGGCAATGATTATGCTTGACCCGGAGGTTCAGTCGGGTCTTGAATCTTTGTTGAAGGAATATAACATTAAAATCGGTAATGATATTGTTGTTGACCCGGAAAGGCAAATGCCGTACGCGAGTCCCATGCAGTTGATCATCGGGCTTTATGCTGATCATCCGATTACCAAGAATCTTAAAACTTTTACAATTTTTCCAATTGCAAGATCGGTTTCGATTATCAATGAAGATAATAAAGTTTATCGCGCGCGTGCTCTGGCTGTTACGAGTGGAAGAGGCTGGGGGGAAACGGACACCGACAGCGAAAAGTTCAAGTTTGATCTTAAGACTGATAATGAGGGACCGATAAGTGTTGCAGTAATAGTGGAGAATAATAAAACTGGAATGCGACTTGCTGTTTTTGGAGATGCTGATTTCGCGTCAAACAGAGATTTTGGCAAAGGCGCCAATAAAGATTTTTTCCTCAATACTATTAATTGGCTTGTTAAACGTGAGGTTCTTATTTCTATTGGACCGAAAACGATTGCAGAAATGAAACGTCTTAACTTTAATGCCTCTCAATTGAAAATAGTTACTATTGTTGTTATTGTTGCTGTACCACTTTCATCAGTTATTGCCGGTTTTTTTGTATATCTCCGAAGGAAGCAATGAGAAGATTTTAGATTTTTCAAATTCAATCGTTATATTCCGGTTGCTTCGTGGTTTTCTAATAACGAATAACAAATAACAAATAACTACTCCCATGAAATTCAAGACAACATTATTACTGCTTATTATAGTAATTGCAGCTGCTTTTTATCTTAAGTTTGTAGATAGTAAGAAACTTTCTACAGAAGAATTGCAACGAATTGAAAAAAGAGTATTCAGAAAGTTCAAACCTGAAAGAATTACAGGTATGAAACTTAAAATTACCGACCGACAGGATGAAACAGGTAAAGTAGTAAACGTTCGCGAATTCGAAATTGAGAGAACCCCAACTGGTTGGAATATTAAAAAACCTGTCAGCTTTCCTGCCGATTCAGCCAAGACGAGAAGGATACTTGACCTTGTAAAGAAAATTGATCAGAGCAGAATTCTTGTTGGGGATGATTATAAAAATCTTGATAGAAAAGGCGCGGGATTAGAAAGCCCTAATGTTATTGCCACATTTGAAACACCGGCAACATCGATGGTTTTTAAGATTGGATATGCCGACCCGATTGGTTGGAACAACTATGTGGAAATTGAAGGAAGAAAAGCTGTTTTTCTTGTTCCCGCTCATTTTAAAGATTCCTTGTTATTAAAAACAGATAATAGTCAGGATGATGTTCGCCGTGATAATATTTTTGACGCGAGGAAATATTTAATTAATTCTATTATTATGGAACATAAAGATTTTACCGTCGAACTCCGACGACAGGATGATCTGGCTTGGAGAATTATCAGACCGATAAATGACGCCGCGAATTCTGATGAAGTAAATAAATTGCTTGGTTTAATTGAGAAAATGCGGGTTGATTCTTTTGTTGATTCATCAGACATTTTTGGTAAACGTAAATTAAGATTGACTGTTATCCAGGGTGCCGTTTCACAGTCATTGCTTGTTGGTAATGATTGTGTTGAGAATCCAAAAACTTCTTATGCGAGACGTTCTGCGTATCAACAGTATTTCACTGTCAAAAATGATGAATTGGACCCTTTTATGCAGGGAGCCGATAGTTACAGGTCAAGACTTTTTATCGTTAAAAATATGTTTCAGGATACTGTTCATCTTACCGTTAAATCTGACGGGAACACTTTTGAGTATGATAAAAATCAGAATAAAAAATGGACTATGCCCGGCGTTACAACACCATTGCTTGACGAAACGAAACTTGACGACTATATTTATGATTGGGAAGGATTGAATATAACTAATTTTGCTATATCGACTGTCGCGAAAAAAGCTCTTGCAAATATTGGGATCCAACTTATCTTAAAGTTTGAAGGACTTGATGAGCCGATGGAATTATCTTTGAGCAAACCGGTAAATGGTTTGGTTTATGCCGAAAGAAGTCCGGGCATCTATATTTCTTTTGACGAAAATACAATTAAAAGGTTAAATGTTAAAAATGAACTTGGTTTTCTAATTGATTCACTTGTTGATGTGCCCGCAAAAAGAGTTCGGGAAGTTTCTGTTGTGGATGGAGGAAAAGAATTTAAACTTGTTCTTTCAAGCAATAAATGGACTGCAATTACACCGAACTCGGTTCGGGAAATTAAAACAGATGTTTTGGCAGATATTGACAAAGCTCTTCCGATTTCGGTAAAAAAATACGTTGCTAATACTTTGAAAGATAAAAGTATTGATCCGGCAAGTTATGGACTTAATCCGCCTTATCAAAAATTTACATTTACAAATGGAAAACCGTGGATTATTCTTATCGGTAAAAAAGATGCTTACGGTAATCGCTACGCGATGCTTTCCGGCGAACCGTATATTTTTATTATAGAAAAAGATTCTTACGATAAACTTAATAAATTACTTGATGACGCTTGTAACGCTGTGATAAGCAATAAGAAGTAAGCAAGGTACAAAGCACAAAGCACAAATCCATTAATCCAACAATCCAACAATCCAATCCTTATGGGTATAGATTTAACAACTTTCGGCTGGAATAATTTCTTTAGTGCTAATTTTTCGGAATACGCGAAAAAAGGCTTTCTTCCGGCAAGAATATCAAGAGAGCATACTCATATTTATTTTCTTTATAGCGAATCGGGTGAATTAACAGCAGAAGTATCAGGTAGAATTCGTCACACATCAGATTCGAAATGCGAATATCCGGCGGTGGGGGATTGGGTTGCCGTAAATCCAAGGCCGGGAGAAGAATTGGCGACCATCCACGCTGTACTTCCGAGGAGCAGTAGTTTTTCAAGAAAAGTTGCAGGTATAAACATTCAGGAACAGGTAATTGCAGCAAATATCGATCTTGTTTTTATTGTTAATGGTCTTGACAGCAATTTTAATCCGCGGCGAATAGAAAGATATCTTGCTCATATTCATGATAGCGGAGCAGAACCTGTTATTGTGCTGAATAAAACCGACTTGTGCGATGATGTTGAATCCAGGATTTCTGAAGTTAAAAGAATTGCGCATCAGACTCCGGTTATTGCTATTTGTGCTCTTGATGAAAAAGGAATTCAACCTTTAAAAAAATTTGTGGAAAAAGGTAAAACCATCGCGTTGCTAGGCTCGTCAGGTGTTGGGAAATCACAAATTATTAATACTCTTATTGGTTGGGATAAACAAACTGTCTGTGAAGTAAGAAATGACAGTAAAGGTCGGCACACAACTACAAACAGAGAATTAATTCTTTTGCCCTGCGGCGGTTTGGTTATTGATACACCGGGAATTCGTGAGATACAGGTTTGGTGTGATGTTGACGGTTTGAATAAAGCATTTGCAGATGTGGTTGAATGTTCCGCTCATTGCCGTTTTAGCGATTGTAGTCATGAGGTTGAGCCTGGATGTGCTGTGCAGAAGGCCATTGAAGAAGGGAAACTTGATTCCGCGAGAGTGCAAAGTTACATAAAGATGAAGAAAGAAATTTCTGAGCTTGAGAAATTACAGAATAGAAGAATAAAAATTACTGAACGAACAAAGTGGAAAAAACTAAAAAATAAGACGCAGTCGGCAGAGAAAAATTTCCATGATTAATTTAAATACACTATGATGTTAAAAGATAAAGCCCCATGAACAACTTGATTTCAAGGGATTCACAGGGCTCTTAATATGGGGTGAATGAGGGGATTTGAACCCCCGGCCTCCTGGGCCACAACCAGGCGCTCTAACCAACTGAGCTACAATCACCATAAATCTTTATTTAATTCTTTTATATTTTAATGAAAGTCATTTTTTTTGTCAATAACTATTGAAGAATAAATCGGTGGAATGGTGGAAAGTTATCCGCCCGCGGCGGAATTAAGGTTGCAAGGTTTTATAGTTAACTCAACTTTTAAACCTTATGTGAACTAAGTAAACAACCTTATAACAATTACTAAATTAATCAATTACAAAATTAACAAATTACTATGAGAGCTGATTGGAATACATATTTTATGAATATAGCACAGGTGGCTGCAACAAGATCAACTTGTAATCGAAAACATGTTGGCGCAGTGATTGTGCGTGACAAATCTATTTTATCAACCGG
>QMOL01000110.1 GCA_003648225.1 Chlamydiota bacterium | reverse complement strand
TGACAGTTATCAAAAACTTGTTGCTGATCCTGAAATCGACTGGGTGATGATAGCGTCGTGGAATTGTTATCATAAAGAACAGACCGTTGCCGCGTTTGAAGCGGGAAAAAATGTTTTTTGCCAAAAGCCTCTGGCGACAAATATTGATGATTGCAAAGCGATGTATGACGCATGGAAGAAAAGCGGGAAGATGTTTAACATCGGCTTTACACTTCGATATTCTCCTCATTACAGGAAAATAAAAGAACTGCTTAATGAGGGAGTTGTCGGTAAAATTATAAGTATGGAGTTTAACGAAACACTCGATTTTAATCACGGGGGATATATTCACGGAGATTGGCGACGATTGAGAAAATACGCCGGAACACATCTTCTTGAAAAATGCTGCCACGATATCGATCTCGTAAACTGGATGGTTAAAAGCAGGGCAAAACGCGTAGCATCATTTGGCGGCACAGATTTTTTTATTCCTGAAAACGAAAAACATGTTGAAAGAATCGGACAAAATAAAAACGGAGTAAAAGCTTATATAACCTGGGGAGGTTTAGTCGCGAAAAATCCTTTTACTTCTGATAAAGATATTGTCGATAATCAGGTAGCAATTATTGAATATAAAAATAATATTCGAGCGACTTTTCATACAAACTGCAATGCCGGAATACCCGAACGAAGAATGTATATTCTGGGAACAGAAGGCGCAATTCGCGCAGATGTTCTTACAGGAAAAATCGAAACAAAAAAAATCGGTTTCGATACACAAATAGAAGACGTGTCTTCAGGGTCAAGCGGCGGACATGGCGGCGGAGATAAAATTCTTGTAGCAGAACTTGCCGAAAGCATGTTAACCGGAAAAATTCCGGCAGTGAGTCTAAAAGAAGGACTTGAAGCTTCTATTACTTCTTTTGCCATTGACTACGCGCTTGATACCGGTAAAGTAGTTGATGTCGAACCATATTGGAAAAGAGTTGAGATGTGATTATTTGCCCCTTAAAAACTGATTTTTGATTTTACTTTAGTAAACAGACAAAACGAACGGAACCGGCCAAGGCGGCAAGACAGCTTAAAGTGCATGGTTGATTTATTTCAATTTTACAGTAGCGGAGCGATAATTCTCACAACACCTTCTGCTGTATTTCTAAGTTCGCTGACTTCCCGAACGCCTATTTTTGAGTCAGTCATTAGTTTTACAATCCATTTTTCTGTATCAATAATGTTTTGCTTGCTGTATGTTAGCATAGAAATTTCATAATTAAGAAAAAGACTTCGCATATCCATATTTGCTGAACCAATTGAAGCAAGTTCACTATCCACGATCATTATTTTAGCGTGAACCATCTTTGGATAAAGAAAAATTTGTCCGCCGGCTTGCTGTATATCACGAAGGTATGTTCCGCGGGCAAGATCAGTTAATCTGTGATTTGATTTTTCCGGGACGAGTATTTTAAGTTCAATTCCGCGCTGAGCGGCAAGTGTTAAAGCTTGTGCCAACGCCTCATCGGGGACAAAATACGGTGTTATAATCCAAAGGCTTTTCCGAGCGGTAAATGTCGCGGTTAAAATCATATCATACATCGGATCTTTTGGTACATCAGGGCCTGAAGGAACTATTTGAACAACAGATTTCCCTTTCATTTCAAATGAATTTTCCGTCAACTCAAAATTTTTCCCGGTTGCATATTCCCAATCAGAAACAAAAATACTTGAATAATGTTTTACTGCAGGTCCTTCTAATATAAAAGAAAGGTCTTTCCATCTATCTTTTATTGGTGTAGGTCCGATATATTCAATCGCGATATTTGTTCCTCCAGCCATCACGCGTTTTTCATCAACTATGAGCATTTTCCTATGATTTCTAAGGTTTGCTCTTCCGTGAAAAGGAGATTTGAACACCGGATTAAAGAATGAAATTTCGCCTCCGGCATCGGTAATCGGTTGTAAAAATGCACGCTTTGTGTGCATTGAACCCAACCCGTCAAGAAGAATACGAACAGTAATTCCTTCCATTGCGCGTTTTGCGATTTTCTCAATTATTTCTGTTCCTATTTTATCTTCAGCAAGAATAAATGTTAATAATAAAATACTTTTTTCAGCTTCTTCAATTAATTTGATTAATTGATTATATGCTTCTTCGCCGGTGTGACACAATTCAATTTTATTGCCTGTTGTCGCTCCGGGGATGTTATAAGTTCTTAACAGACTATCAAGCATATTAGCATTCTTAATTGGAATAATATTGGTTTTCGGGAGGTGGATGTTTGATTTTTTTTCTGCATCTTTACGTGTTTTTCTCCCTCCAAAAATAAAGTATAACGGAATCCCAAGATAAGGAATAAGGAAAATTGCAAGCAGCCACGCAATTGTTCCTGCCGGAGTTCTACGCTGCCGAAGGATATTTGAAGCTACTATTATTGCGAGAACAAAACCGGCAATAATAAGTATATGAAGTATAATATCGAAGTGCGTCATATTATTTTTTTTGTTTTACATTCAGCTAATTATAGCAAATAATAATATTTATTAACAGCAAAGGAGTCTCTTGTATCCTATCTCATATATCTTTTTTTAAGATAATAGTGTATACTTAATATGATAATAACTTAACTAAAAATAAAAACAAAGAGAAAATGACAAAGAAAAAAACATTTAATGAATTAGGACTTTCAGCAAAAGTTCTTGATGCAATTAGTAAAAAAGGGTTCGAAGAACCAACTGATATCCAGTTGTTGACTATCCCTGTAATGCTTAAAGATGATAGTAACATTATCGCCCAAGCACAAACGGGCACAGGTAAAACAGCAGCTTTCGGCTTGCCTTTGATTGAGTTGATTAACGAAGAGGCCAAAACGGTTCAGGCATTGATTCTTGTTCCGACGCGAGAATTGGCTATTCAGGTATCTGAAGAAATACATTCGCTCAGAGGAGAAACCAATATCAAAACAATGCCGATTTACGGGGGACAGTCTATTGACCAGCAGTTACGAAGACTGAAAAAAGGAGTTCATATAGTTGTAGGAACTCCGGGTAGAATAATCGACCATCTTAAAAGAAAAACATTAAAAATCGGTGGAATTGAACATCTTATTCTTGATGAAGCGGATGAAATGCTGAATATGGGGTTTATTGAGGATATGGAAGAAATAATGAAGCATACAAATTCCGACAAAAGAACGCTTCTGTTTTCCGCGACAATGCCTCAGAAGATTAAAGACTTGGCTCGCAAATACATGGATGGATATGAACTTGTTAAGGCTAAAAAAGAAACTTTAACAACAAATTTAACAGAACAAATTTATTTTGAAGTTAAAGTTTCCGATAAATTTGAAGCTCTATGCAGAATCATTGATATCGAAGATGGTTTTTACGGCTTGATCTTTTGTAGAACAAAAAATGACGTTGATACTATCGCATCACATTTGATTGAAAGAGGATATGACGCTGAAGCGATTCACGGTGATATCTCACAGCAGCAGAGAGAAAAAACTCTTCAAAGATTTAAAAAACAAACCGTTAATATTCTCGTTGCTACTGATGTTGCCGCACGCGGTATAGACGTTAATAATCTTACTCACGTTATAAATTATTCTCTGCCACAGGATCCGGAATCGTATGTTCATCGTATTGGCAGAACCGGTCGCGCGGGACACGAAGGCACAGCGATTACATTTATAACACCGAGCGAGTATCGGCGATTGATGTTTATACAACGGATTGCCAAAACAGAGATTAAAAAGGCGAAGTTACCGAAGGTTAAAGATATCATTAACGCGAAAAAGAAGAAAATCCATGATGATATGGCAGTTATACTTGAAAACGAAAATGTAGATACAGAATATTATAACTGGGCAAAAAAACTTCTTGAAGAAAATAATCCGACAAAAATTTTAGCCGCCATCCTTAACTATTGTTTTGAAGAGGAGCTTAATCCGGATTCATATGGTGAAATAAAAGAAGTCGCGGCAAAAGGAAGACAACTTGACAACCATGGTAAAACAAGGCTTTTTGTCGCACTCGGTAAAAAAGACCAGCTTAATCCTAAAAAGCTTATCAAACTGATTACCGGCAGAGTACACATCAAATCGAAACAAATTAACGATATACAGATAATGGAAAAATTCTCCTTCGTTACTGTTCCTTTTGATAAAGCGGAAAAAATTGTGATAAGCTTTAAGGAAAAGGGAAAACGCCCTCTGTTTACTCATGCGAATAAAAAATAAAGACAAATAATCGTTTCTTTAAAAATAATTTTTTTTAATAAGCGACTGAATAAGGAGGTCTTATTTTTGAAAACTTTAAAACATCTTTTTGATAAAAATCTGGCTTGGGCAAATTCTGTCAAAAAGAAAAACCCGGATTTTTTCTCTGCACTGTCTAAACAACAATCTCCTAAGTACTTATGGATAGGTTGCTCTGACAGTCGAGTTCCGGCTACACAAATTGTCGATTTGTCACCAGGTGAAATTTTCGTTCATCGAAACATTGCCAACGTTGTTGTTCATACTGATTTGAACTGCTTGTCGGTTATTCAATACGCGGTGGACGTTCTTAAAGTTGAACATATTATTGTTTGTGGACATTATGATTGCGGAGGAATTACCGCGGCTTTGGAAAATCATACACACGGTCTTATTGATAACTGGCTGCGGCATGTTAAGGACGTATATCGATTAAATATTGAAAAATTTAAAGGACTTAATCACGAGAAACAGCTTGATTTGTTATGTGAATTAAATGTAATAGAACAGGTTAAAAATATTTCTAACACTGCCGTTGTGCAAAACGCTTGGGAAAGCGGAAATACATTAAATCTTCACGGATGGATTTATAACATTAAAAACGGTATTTTAAAAGATTTAAAAGTGTCCGCGTCCGGCAATTAGTCAAAATACAAAATTGTTCTACTTTTAAGTAGTTTTTAAGGGACGATTAATTAATAACTGCTAACTTTATATGAAAATGAATATTCTCGACTCCATAGGAAAAACACCTCTCATTAAGCTAAATAAATTATCCAAAAATATACCCGCAGATATTTTAGTAAAGCTCGAATCACGGAATCCTTTGGGCAGCGTTAAAGACAGAATCGCCCTCGCTATGGTTGAAACCGCGGAAAATCAAGGCGAAATCGCTCCGGGAGCTACAATTATCGAGCCGACAAGCGGAAATACAGGAATCGGACTCGCTTTTGTTTCCGCGGTAAAAGGATATAAACTTATCCTTACAATGCCGGAAACCATGAGTGTTGAACGACGCAAACTTCTTGAAATTATGGGTGCGGAACTCGTTCTCACTCCGGGCGATAAAGGAATGAAAGGCGCGATTGATGAAGCGGCAAAACTCTCAGCGGAAATTCCAAATTCATTTATGCCGCAGCAGTTTAATAATCCTGCCAACCCGGAAGCGCATTATAAAACAACAGGTCCGGAAATCTGGAACGATACAAACGGTGAAATTGATTTTTTTGTTACCGGAGTTGGCACAGGAGGAACAATTACAGGAACGGGGAATTTTCTTAAAGAACAAAATTCAAATATTAAGATTGTAGCTGTAGAACCAAAAGGATCTGCTGTGATTTCAGGTGAAAATGCCGGGCCGCATAAAATTCAGGGGATTGGCGCGGGATTTGTTCCCGAGGTTCTTAATAAAAAAATTATCGATGATATCATTATTGTTGATTCCAATGACGCAGGCGAAATTTCCCGCCAACTCGCAAAAAAAGAAGGTATCTTATGCGGTATTTCTTCCGGCGCGAATGTCTGGGCAGCTTTACAACTTGCCAAAAAAGAAGAAAATAAAGGTAAACAAATCGTAACGATTATTTGCGATACCGGCGAACGCTACCTTTCAACATGGTTGTCCAGTTAAGTTTTGGAGTGCAGTAATAAAGAATTTTAGCTTTTGCGAAAATTCATTGCAAACAAAACAAAAAAACAACGTCGAACTTGCTGATGAATTCGTTGTCGTCGCTTTCGGCGGACCAACACTTGAACATACCACCCTTTCCAGTTTTAAAGAAATTGCTGACGCAAATATTGATGTTCTTGTTCCGGGCAATCAATCTGATGACGGACCTTCAAATCTTAAAGCTCTCGATTTAGCCGAAAAAACAGGGATAAGAATTTTAACCTGGGATAAACGTGTCTGCCCGATGGCGATTACGACTTCCGCGCCGATTGAATATGCTGCCATTAAAGCAATGACGGAAGATTATAAAAATCATTCCGCTTTTGCCGGATATGTAATTCGTGACGAGCCGGACGCGGGAATCTTCCCCCGTCTTGCTGAACTGCGGAAATTATATCTTGAAAAAGATCCAAAACATGAACCTTTTATAAATCTTTTCCCTTCTTATGCTAATAATCTACAGCTTGGCGCAGAAAATTATCAGGATTATCTTGATAAATTCATAAAAATTGTTAATCCGTCCATCATTTCTTATGATAATTATGCTTTGCTTGCCGATAATATTGCCTCTCCGGAAGAAAAAACTAAACGTGAAGAAATTTATTTTAATGATTTAAAAATTGTTGGTGAAGCAGCGAGGAAAGCCGGAATTCCTTTTTGGAATTTTATTTTAAGCATGGGAGTTAAATCAGGAACAAATGATTATCTCCGCGTTCCAACCAGAGCTGAAATACTTTGGCAGGCAAATACAGCTCTCGCTTACGGCTCACACGGAGTTTGCTGGTTTTGCTGCTGGACACCGGAAATAGCAACTCTTCCCGGCGCTCTTGAAATGAATGAAGAGTATTTTGGCGGAATGATTAACGGTGACGGCAGCAGAAATCCGATGTACGAATATTTAAAAGAAGAAAACGCTTTTCTTAGAAAAAACGGTCGCAAACTTGTTTGGTGGAACTGCGCTCATAACGCGCGATACAAAAACGGGAAAAAAGTTAATGGTAATTCACCTGTTGTAACACCCATCGGTAATAATTTTGATTTAGTGATTGGAACTTTTGTTAAAGGGGATAAGCTGAATTTGGTAATTGCTAATGCAAGTTATAAAAAATCTGCGGATTTTTCTTTCTCTGAAAAACAAAAATTTAAAATTATTGATCAAATTGACGCTGAATTCGATGATAAAAAATCTGCGTGGAATTTGAATCCCGGCGGATGTGTTGTTATGGAGTGCAGTAATAAAGACTCGCGCTAAAAGTAGAAAAACTGGCGAGTCATTTACTGCAACTGTTGCAATCGTAACTGAACATCTTGCAAAAAGTTATAATTAAAAAATAAATTTTTTAGTAGAAATTTGTAATTTATTGTCGCATCGAGCGATATATAAATTATCGCATTAAATGATTTTTTGTTTTTGCTTAATTTATGAAAAAATCTTTATTAATGCACTCCATACTTTATTTCTCCGGAGACAATTGTGTGAAGTGGTTTTCCGAAAACATCCCATCTGTCAAAAGGACAGTTTTTAGCTTTTGAATAAAATTTATTTACATCAATTGTGTATTGATTTTCCGCGTCCCAAATTACAATATCCGCGTCTGCACCGGGAATTAAAGACCCTTTATTCTTTAAACCAATAACTTTTGCAGGTCCGGCTGTAAGAACTTCAATCATTTTTTCGAGCGGGATAATATTTTCCTTAACAAGTTTTGTGTAAACAATAGGTAGAGCAGTTTCCAAACCAATCACTCCGTTTGACGCGTAATCAAATTCGACATCTTTGCCGGTTGAGCCGTGCGGTGCGTGATCGGTTGCAATTGCATCAATTGTGCCGTCAACAATTCCTTCTATAAGCGCCTGGCGATCTTTTTCCGAGCGAAGCGGGGGATTCATTTTAAAGTTTGTGTCAAACTCGCAAAGAGCTTCATCGGTTAAAGTTAAATGATGAGGCGTAACTTCGCAGGTTATTCTTACGCCGCGAGCTTTTGCTTCACGAATCATTCTCACTCCGCCCGCGGTTGAAAGATGAGCGATATGAATACGTCCGCCTGTATATTCAGCGAGGATAATATCTCTTGCGATCATAACATCTTCACAAGCTGAAGGGATACCTCTCAGGCCGAGTTTCGTGGAGAAAAAGCCTTCATTCATCGTGCCGTCATTTACTAATTGCAGATCTTCACAATGATTGATAACAGGGATATTAAACATCCTTGAATAATCAAGAATTGTGCGCATAACCATAGCGTCATGAACCGGCGATCCGTCATCGCTAATCGCTACAACACCCGCTTCAACAAGTGCGCCGATGTTGGTCATTTCAACGCCTTTTCTATCAATAGTAACCGCGCCGACCGGAAAAACATTTGCGAGATTGACTCTGTCAGCTTCAAGATTTATAAATTTTACAATTGACGCGTGGTCAATTGTGGGCGACGTGTTCGGCATACACGCGACGGAAGTAAATCCGCCTGCGACAGCAGCTTTACACCCCGTCTCGATAGTTTCTTTGCCTTCCTGCCCCGGTTCCCGCAGATGAACATGAATGTCAATAAATCCCGGAGAAACAAATGCGCCTTTTGCGTCAATTTTATCGTCTGCTTTTAACGATTTTGCCGGAGCTCCTTTCCCGATAGAATCGATTTTCCCGTTTTTAATTAAAAGCCATCCGGTGTAATTAATATTTTGTGCCGGATCATTTATTTTTCCGTTATAAATTAATATGCTCATGATGAAAGTTGTTCAGGATGAAGAGAAGTTCCGCCGGTAACAAGAAAAAGAACAGCCATGCGGACTGCAAGACCGTTCGTAACCTGCTCGAGAATAACACTGTTTGAACCGTCGGCCACATTACTCGCAAGTTCAACCCCGCGATTAATTGGTCCCGGGTGCATAACGATTAAATTAGGAGACAGCATTTTTAATTTATCG
>QMOL01000109.1 GCA_003648225.1 Chlamydiota bacterium | reverse complement strand
GAAATTCAGACCATACCCAAAAAGAAAAAAAAACAAATGAAAAGGTGACATTTCTAAAAAACGTAAAAGGTGACATTTCTATAAACTTGACACAGTCTTTTGCTATCTACTTGAGAGAAAGTTGAAAAAATGATATAATCCGTAATGGTAATTTATTAAAAAATCAAACTAACTATAATTTTTTAATTCAACTGTGTGAAAAATGACTGAACCAAAAAAAATATTCGGGACCGATGGCGTAAGAGGTATTGCTAATATTGAGCCTATGACAGTCGAAACAGCTCTGAAACTCGGACGTGCAGCGGCCCATGTATTTAAAAAAGATAAAAGCCGGCACAGAATCGTTATCGGAAAAGATACTCGCCTCTCATGTTATATGGTGGAAAACGCCCTCGTGGCCGGAATTTGTTCAATGGGCGTTGATACTCTCCTCGTTGGTCCCCTGCCGACACCGGGTGTTTCATTTATTACAAGAAGTTTACGTGCCGATGCGGGAATTGTAATTTCCGCATCGCACAACGCGTACCAAGATAATGGAATTAAATTCTTTGGCGCGGATGGATACAAACTCAGCAAAAAAATCGAAGAAGAAATGGAATCCCTGATCTCTTCAGGTGAACTCGATTCTATCAGACCTACTAAAACCGACGTGGGGAAAGCATATCGCATAGATGACGCTCTCGGCAGATATGTTGAATACGCAAAACAAAGTGTACCGAAAGGAATGACGTTCGATGGCATGAGAATCATTATCGATTGCGCAAATGGTGCGGCATATAAAGCTGCTCCCTGCATTTTACGCGAGCTTGGTGCTGAAGTTATTGTTTATAATGACAAGCCTGACGGAACCAATATAAATAAAAAATGCGGGAGTATTCATCCTGAAGAAATCAGAAAAGCTGTGATCGAACACCATGCCGATGTGGGCATCGCTGTTGACGGCGATGCAGATAGAGTTATTATGGCGGACGAAAGTGCGCGTGAAGTTGACGGTGATATAATTTTAGCAATTATTGCTGAAGACTGGAAAAGGCAGGGAAAACTTCCGAATGACTCTGTTGTTACAACTCTTGTTGGAAATCTTGGCATTGAAAAATATCTTAAAAGCAAAGGTATTAAAGTAATTCGCTGCGATGTCGGTGATAGAAATGTGATTTATTCAATGAAAGAAAATGGCGCCGAACTCGGCGGTGAATCTTGTGGTCATATTATTGTACACGAAATTAATACTACCGGTGATGGTATGATGGCCGCGCTACAGGTGCTTGCTGTTATGCGTCAGCGGGGTGTTTCTTTAGGCAGATTAATAAAAAATATTCAGAAATATCCGTCAGTAAGTGAAAACATCTTTGTAAAAGAAAAAATTCCTCTCGAAAAATGTGTGAAAATTCAGGAGACTAAGAAAAAAATCGAAGAAAAACTCGGAGATAAAGGAAGAATTATTATTCGCTATTCCGGAACTGAAAACAAACTCAGATTACTTATAGAAGGTGATGAACATTCTAAAATCGCAAAGGCATTGAAAGAAATATCTAAAGTTGCAAAAGAAGAACTGTGTTAAGTTTGAAAATCGCTCTGATGAATCGGAACTTGAGATTTGAAAGTTGATTTTGTAATGCAATCTTTAAACCTTTAGACCTTCAGACCTTCAGACCTTTAGACTTTCAGACCATAAACCATAAACCTTAAACATAATGACTGCTTTCCTGGCTCTTATTCAACGCGGCGGATATGTAATGTATCCAATTGGCATCTGCTCGCTTATCGCTATGTGGGTTTTTATTGAACGCTTCTGGAGTTTTCGACGCGCATCAGTTAACGCCGCGGAGTTCACAGCTGGAATTAGAAATCTGGTGCAAAACAAACGCATTACTGAAGCAATTACGCTTTGTACAGAAACTCCCGGACCGGTTGCCGCCGTTCTTCGTACCGCATTATTATCACACGGATTTTCAAAAGAAGAAATTGAGGAAGCCATTGAAAGGGCAGCCCGTTACGAATTACCGCGACTTGAGCATAATCTTGCTGTAATTGCAACTTTGGCTCGAGTAACTCCGCTGCTTGGCTTGCTAGGTACAGTAACCGGAATGATTCAAACATTTTATGTTATTCAGACAAATGCTCCTTTTATACAGCCGGCGCAACTTGCAAAAGGGATATGGGAATCTTTGCTTACAACCGCATTTGGTCTTGTTGTGGCTATTCCATGCCATGTGGCTTATGATTATTTAACATCAAAGGTTGGCTCTTTCGCGGCTGATATGGACCGGAGTGCCGCGGATATTGTAGAAATTCTTACCGATACGGAAATCAATGAATAAATCCTGGCTTGAAGAAGTTCGATTAATCTCAAGTTCGCGCCGCTCTCGTACTCTTGGCGCTTATGAGCTTGCGCCGCTTGTTGATGTTATTTTAATGTTGGTTATTTTTTCATTAATGGTTACCGGATTTATTTACACTCCCGGAATTCAGGTTGATTTGCCTGCCGTATCGAATCCCAATGCAATTCACGGACGGTTATTTTCTGTTACAATTACAAAAAACGAACAGATATACATTAAAAATTCGACTACCCCTGTTTCATCAATGGATGATTTGATTTCTCAACTCAAAAAGTTTGCGGAACAGACACGTGACGGTATTGTTGTTTTAAAAGCCGACAGCAAAGTTCAACATGGATTTTTAATGAAATTAACAGAAAATATTCGCGCTGCAGGTGTGCGTAAAATCGCGTTCGAAACTTATAAAAAATAATGGTTGACAAAAAGAAAATCCTCTTTGTTCATCATGGCTCCGGAATGGGTGGAGCACCGCAACTGCTCTTGAAATTTCTTGTTCGGATTAATCTTGAGAAATATGATCCTGTAATATGGTGCATCAGAAAAAGTTCTGCTTCCAATCTTTTTGAATCGCGTGGCTTTAAAGTTATAATAAATCAAAACGCGTGTCCTTTTCTTCATATTTCAGATGGTTTTTACGGAGTTCGTCATCCTCATCTCATTTTTAAAATGTCATGGGAACAAATAAAATCTTATCGCACCGCAAAAGAAATTTTCAACGCGGAAAAACCGAATATTATTTATCTTAATTCTATCGTTATTCCCGGAATACTTAAAGCAGCGGCTGAATTCCCGGCAGAAGTTATTGTGAATGTGCTTGAAGCTGTATGCGATGGATATACAGGTTTCCGCAAAAAGCTTTTGATTGATAAATCATTGAAATGGGGTGATAAATTCGTTTTTATGCTAAAATCAGAAGCTGAAAAATGGGGCGTGTCTGACAAACCATATATTACTGTTGCTTACGACTTTATTGAAACTGAAAAATTTAGAAATATACCCGTTAATAATGAATTGAAAGAAAAATATTCAATAAATAAAAATACTTTCCTTATAGGTTATCTCGGCAGATTTACAAAAGCAAAAGGCGTTCATCACCTTTTACATGCCGCCGGAATGCTTAAGCGAAAAGGTTATGACTTTCATTTATTATTAGTGGGACCTGTTCCGGAAAATTCCTTTTCGGGGATAAAAGCGAAGTTTTCCGCTTCGCTTGGGAAGAAGCCGTACATTGAGCAGTTACGCGAAATTATAAAAAATGAAAATCTGGGGGAAAATGTAACTTTCACCGGCGAAATGTCCGATGTGGCAAAAATAGTTGCGCAGTTCGATGCTCTTGCCGCGCCGTTTACCGAGCCTCATTTTTCACGATTGTGCGGCGAAGCCGCGACAGCAGGAAAGGTAATTACAGCGTTTGATATTTGTGGTCCGGGAGAAGAGATAATTAACAATGAAACCGGATTTTTAGTAAATCCGTTTGATGAGAAAGAATTTTCTGAGAAGTTGGAATTTTTGATTGAAAATCCTGAAAAAAGGAAACAGATGGAAGAAAAAGCGGCTGAATACGCATTAAAGGTTTTTGACGCCGACACGAATTTTTATAAAGTAATGGGATTGATTGAAGAAGAGTTGAATAACAATTGAACAGATGGCGAAGAACAAATTAAATAATCAATACGCCACAGGCGTACTTTTAAAGCAGGAATGTTCAATTTTCAAGTAAAAGAACAAAGGGCAAAAACGAGGAGTATTTATGAAAAATTTTTCTGAAACACAAAAGAAGTCAATTAAAATATTATTTGGAATTTTAATGATTCTGATTTTTTTACCTGCAACCGGATGTCGGAAAAAAAACAGTCAAATTAAATTACCTACCAAGCCGGTTCGGACAGGTAAAATAATTCAAAAAGATGTGCCGATTTACATAGACACTTTTGGATATTTTACAGCGAATTTGGATGTTGACATAAAATCGGAAGTGACTGAAACACTTCTTAAAACGCATATCCAAAGCGGCCAATTCGTAACAAACGGGCAATTATTATTTACTCTTGATATCAGCGAGTTGAAAGCAAATCTCGATCAGGCAAAGGCATCTCTCGCTGAAGATCAAGCGCAATTGAAATTGAAAACAGATAATTTGGCGAGAAATAAGCAATTATTTAAAACACAGGTCATTTCCGCCGAAGCTTATGAGCAGAGCAAAACACTCCACGAAGAAGCATCGGCTAAAGTAGAACTTGACAAAGCGGCAATAGAATACGCTCAGGTTCAGGTGGATTATTGTTATATTCGCGCCCCAATGGACAGTCGTGCAGGCTCGACCGGCTTTGATCCCGGGAACTTGATTCAGGAGGATTCGGCAACACCTCTTGTTAACCTTAAACAAATTGATCCTTTAACGCTTAATTTCACAATTCCGGAAAAATATTTATTTGATGTCAAAAATGCTATGGCAAAAGCTAGATTAAAAACTAAAATATTTATCGAAGGTGATACAAATATTTATACAGGAATTGTTAATTTTCTCGATAACAAAGTGGATGACCAAACCGGAACGGTTGCATTGCAGGCAAATGTCCCAAATAAAGATAAAATTCTCTGGCCGGGCCAGTTTGTTCATGTAAGACTCATCACTAAAGAAAAAAAGAATGCAATACTTGCACCGTATGAAGCTGTTCAACTCGGCAGACACGGGAGTTATCTTTTTGTTGTAAAACCGGATAAAACGGTAGAAATGCGAATGGTAAAAACAACTCTTCGTGAAGGTGATTATATTATTATTGAAGAAGGAGTTAAACCCGGCGAAATAGTCGTTACCGTAGGACAACTTGGCTTATACACCGGTGTTTCTGTTGTTGAAACGGATAAACAGAAATCAGTTGCTACAGTAAAATAATAGTTGCCCAACGTCTAACGTCCAATATCCAATTTTATGAACCTTTCAAATACTTTTATAAAAAAACCTGTCATGACCGTATTGGTGATGATTTGTGTTTTTGCGTTCGGATTAGCCGCTTATTTTAAACTTCCGGTTAGTGATTTGCCTGTTGTGGATTATCCGGTTATGCAAATTACATGCTCATATCCGGGAGCGAGTCCGGCAACTATGGCGACAACCGTTGCCACACCGCTTGAAAATGAATGCACGCAGATAAATGGTTTGCAATCGCTTATTTCTCAAAATACTGAGGGGCAAACTACAATAACTCTGACTTTTGACCTTGATAGAACAGTTGATCTTGCCGCGCCGGATGTTCAGGCGGCAATTTCGCGCGCGATGAGCAATCTGCCGGACGACCTGCCTAATCCGCCGACGTACAATAAAAATAATCCTTCTGAAGATCCTATTTTATATGTTGTTGTAATCTCGGAAAGTCTGAGTCAGGGCGAACTTTATGACTATGGAAATAAAAGAATTGCTCAACAAATCAGCATGGCAGGTGGAGTTTCACGCGTGCAGGTTTACGGAGCCAAAACAGCTATACGTATTCAGGTGGATCCTAATAAACTTGCATCATATAAAATAGGGATTGAAGAGGTTGCGGAGGCTTTGGATACCGGAACCGTGATGATACCCGGAGGAAGTCTGGACGGAAAATTAAGGACATTTACTATTGAACCGAAAGGACAATTAACAAAAGCGTCTGAATACAAAAATTTGATTGTTGCTTATAGAAATAACGCGCCGGTATTTTTGGGAAATATAGCTACTTGCGTTGATGGTACTGATAATGATGTTGTGCAGGTTAACTATGCTGAAGGCAAAAAAATTCATGCCGGAACCGTTATGCTTGCGATTTACCGTGAAGACGGAGCGAATACCGTCGCTTTATCAAAAAGAATCAGGAAAATTCTTGATGATTTAAAAGAACAAATGCCGGGCTCTGTTAAAGTAGATGTTATGTACGACAGATCAGTTCAGATTATCGGCTCTATTAAAGATGTTCAGACAACAATTTTTATCGCTTTTTGCCTTGTTGTGATGGTAATCTTTATTTTTCTTGGAAGATTGTCGGATACGGTTATTCCGGGTATTGCGCTTCCATTATCCATTATTGCTACTTTCGCAGTTATGTCTTTGCTGGGATTCAGCCTGGATAATCTTTCGCTTATGGCGCTTACTCTTGCGGTAGGGTTTGTTGTTGACGATGCAATTGTAGTTCTGGAAAATTCTGTTCGTCTCGTAGATTCGGGAATGAAACCCCTCGATGCAGCTATTCAAAGCGTTAAAGAAATCAGCGGAACCGTTGTTTCAATGACCCTTGCTCTTGTTACAGTTTTTATTCCGTTGGTTTTTATGGGTGGGGTTGTAGGAAGAGTTTTCAGGGAGTTTGCTGTTACGGTTATTGCAGCGATTGTCTGTTCAGGAATTCTTTCGCTCACATTAACGCCGATGATGTGTGCCCGAATGCTGAAAAAAGCTGAAAAGGAAAAAACTAAACTTCAAAAATTCGCCGATAAATTTATCGGAGGAATGAAAAATATTTATGCCGGACTTCTTCATTGGACACTCAAACACCGGTTTATTGTAATCCTTATCTGGCTCGTTTGTATCGGCGGCACATTTTTCTTTATGTCGCTTCTGCCCAAAACTTTTATTCCTACCGGTGACAGTGGGTGCATTACAGGTGAAATCTTGATGAAACAGGGAACTTCTACTGATCAGATAAAAGAATTTCAAAATCAAATCAACAGCATTATTACAAATAATCCTAATGTTGCAAAAATGTGTACGGTTTCAGGGGCTAATCAAGGTGCCGATCAGACACTCGGTTATATTTATGTGATTTTAAAACCGCAGGATCAGCGTGAGCCGATAGAAAAAGTTGTTCAGCAGTTAAGTAAAGAATTTGCAACATATCCGAATGGTCTTGTTTTTCTTGAGGCGCTGCCGGCTTTGCAAATAAGTACAGGCGGTGACAGTACCGCCGCGGGAAGTAAATATTCTTACACAATGAAATCCGCTGACAGAGATGATTTGTACAATCGAGCCATTGATCTTGAACAGAAAATGAGAACAATGCCGGAGTTCGCGGGAGTGCAAAGCAGCGTAAAGCTTAACATGCCGCAACTGAATGTTAAAATTCTTCGTGACAGAGCTTCCACTCTTGGAATTACTGCCGGTGTAATTGAACGAACATTACTCCATTGTTTTGCGCAGGGAAAACTTACAACTTATCATACTGATATCGATCAATATGATGTAATAATTGAATTGGCAAAAGAATATCAGAAAGAGCCGAAAAATCTTTCAAGAATTTATCTCATCTCATCTCTAACCGGTAAACTCGTACCATTGGAATCTGTTGTACAAATTAAAGAAACTGTCGGTCCGCAAAATGTCCCACACTCCGACCAACTTGATTCAGCAACAATCTCTTTTAATCTTGCGCCGGGAATTGCTATTGGTGAGGCGACAAAAGCGTTGCAGAAAGTCGCGAATAAAATTCTCCCAAACACTATTACAGGCGAATTTGAAGGTGAAGCGCAGGAATTCCAACAGTCGGTTGCAAGTATGGGTATTCTCGTTATCATCGCCGTCTTTGTACTCTATGTTATTCTCGGAATCTTATACGAAAATTATACTCACCCAATTACCGTTCTGACCACTCTGCCGGTTGCTGCTTTTGGCGGAATGCTTACTTTGTTTGTTTTTAAATCGGAACTCTCGCTTTACGCTTATGTCGGTGTTTTTATGTTGCTCGGAATTGTCGCTAAAAACGGAATTATGATGATTGAACGCGCAAACCAAAATCTCGAAAAAGGAAATACTACAGACTTTGACGCAATTTATGAAGCGTGCCTCACAAGATTCAGACCTATTCTTATGACTGGTATAGCGGCAATTATGGGTGCTGTGCCAATCGCGCTCGGCTTTGGTGCTGACGGAGCATCAAGACGACCTTTAGGTTTAATTGTTGTCGGCGGATTATTATTCTCACAGGTTATAACACTTTTTGTTACTCCGGGCATTTTTCTCTATATGCAAAAGCTGCAGAATAAACTTAATAAATATGAAATGTTCCGCGCGGGTTCCGTAAGAAAGGACAACGACTAACATAGAATTGAATATGGAGTGCAGGAATGTAGCCGCGTTAGCGGCTTTTACTGCGTGTCCCGATTTCGGGACAAAATGCTAAATAAATTGATTCTCGCTAAGGCGCTAAAAACGCAAAGAAAAATTACTTTAAAATAGCAAATGAAAACATCTTTTTTTATATTAATAATTATTTTTTCCGCGTTATTAATTTTTCCTCAAAATATTTTCGCGAAAAATAAAAACAAAAAACCGGGCTGGGAAATCCTGAATGAACTTTTCGATGTTCCTATCTGGGCAGATTATAATTTATGGGATGATTCGGAAAACGATGTCGCCAAAAGACTCAAAATTCCAAATGAATCAAAAACTTCTTATCAGGTGATTTATCGCGCTTACACAGGCGGAAAATCAAAAGTGCTTGATGAACCGTGCTATTCTTTTGCTCTT
>QMOL01000108.1 GCA_003648225.1 Chlamydiota bacterium | reverse complement strand
CAAAAGATTTTTTTAATAAATCAAAACTTCTTTCAACAAATGTACGAAAAGATCTATTGCAGCGCGCCGCGGCTTTTCTGTTGTTAAAAGATTCAAAAGCTTCTTTTAACATTGAAGGCGAAAAACCGAAAAGTAATCGCGCAGCTCGATGGGGGCGTGCTATTGGTCAGGCAGGAGCTATAGACATAAGCAAAGATGAATTGCTGCGATTGCAGCAAATAGTTATCGAAAGTGACCGCTTTATAACTCACGGCTTTCGACAAGAAGGCGGCTTTGTCGGTGAACATGACCGCGCAACCTCTGAACCCGTTCCAAGTCATATTTCCGCGAAATACGAAGATTTGGATGAATTGATAAACGGGTTAATTGAAACAACTGATTTATTATTAAATTCCGGTTTTGATGCTGTTCTTGCAGCAGCAATTATTGCTTTCGCTTTTGTTTTCATTCATCCTTTTGAAGATGGTAACGGACGAATTCACCGCTATTTGATTCATCATATTTTAAGCAGGAAAAATTATTTCCAACAAGGTTTGGTTTTCCCGATTTCGGCTTCTATTTTAGACCACATTGACGATTATAGAAGAACATTGGAAAAATATTCCTTGCCGCTTTTAGATTTTGTTGACTGGCGGGAAACCAAAAAACATAATGTTGAAATTCTTAACGACACGATAGACTTTTATCGTTATTTTGATTTAACAAAACAAGCTGAATTCTTATTTGATTGTGTAAACGATACTATCGAAAATATTATCCCTGAAGAAATTAAATATTTAGAAAATTATGAGGACCTTAAACTTTATTTAGATGATAAATACGAAATGACTGATAAAACGATTGCTTTATTAATTCAATTCCTGGAGCGGAACAATGGAATTTTATCAAAAAGAGCAGTAACTAAAGAGTTTGCTGTGCTGTCAGACAATGAAATCAAGGATATAGAAAATAAATTTAAAACCTTAAACCTTTAAACCTTAAACTTAATCCACAATGGTTAGAGTAAGATTTGCACCGAGCCCGACAGGACTCTTACATATAGGCGGCGCGAGAACCGCGCTTTTCAACTGGCTGTTCGCTAAAAAAAATAACGGCACCTTTATCCTCAGAATTGAAGATACGGATAGAGCACGCTTTAGCCCCGAAGCTGTTGACGACCTTATCGCGTCATTAAAATGGCTTGGTCTTGACTGGGACGAAGGAATTAATCAAACCGGAGAATTCGGACCTTACATTCAATCCGAGCGTACTGCGCTTTACAAAAAATATGCAGACAAACTTGTTGCTGAAGGGAAAGCTTATAAATGTTACTGTACCGCTGAACGTTTGAGAGAAATGCGCGAAACTCGCCAGAAAGAAGGAAAAAAAGGTTACGATAGGAAATGTAGAAATTTATCCGATAGCGAACGGGAAGAATTAGAAAAAAACGGCACTCCTTTCGTCGTGCGTTTCGCAATGCCGACAGACGGAGCAACAAAACTTTCCGATGCGATTCGCGGCGATATAATTTATCCGAATGAAGGTCAGGATGATTTCGTTATTTTGAAAAGTGACGGATTTCCGACTTATCATCTCGCAAATGTAGTTGACGACCATCTGATGAAAATTTCTCACGTGCTTCGCGGGGAAGAATGGATTCCAAGCACACCGAAGCATGTCTGTCTTTATGAAAGCTTTGGATGGGAACCGCCCGTTTTTGCTCACTTACCCGTTATTCTCGCCCCGGGCGGCGGTAAACTATCAAAACGGCACGGAGCTGCCGCTGTTACCGAATATAAAAACCTCGGTTATCTGCCGGAAGCGCTTGTTAATTTCCTCGCGCTGCTTGGCGGCTCGGTTTCAAGCGATAATGAAGTCGTTCCGCTCCAACAACTTATTGACGATTTTGAGCTTAAAAAAGTGAGTATGAATGGTGCACAGTTTGACAGCGAGAAACTCGATTGGATGAACGGCGTTTATATTCGCGAACTTTCAGTCGATGAACTCGTTAAGCGTGTAAAACCGATAATGAAAGAAAGTGGAATTATTGATGAATCAACATCGGAAGAAAAAATTAAAACTGTTGTCGCACTACTGCAGCCGAGAATGAAAAAATTAACCGAAATTGTTGACTCGGCAAAATATTTCTTCGTTGACAAAATTGAATATGAGGAGAAACCGGTTAGAAAATTCGTTACAAAACCGGACGTAAAAGAAAACTTAATCGAGCTTCGTGAAAAATTAGCTGAAGTACCGGAAAAAAATTTCCTTCCCGATGTTCTGGAAAAAGTCGTCGCTGATTATCTCGAGGAAAGCGAACAGCCAATGAAAAAAGTCGTGCACCCGTTGCGCGTCGCCGTTACAGGCAGATCGGCAAGCCCGGGAATGTTCGAAACTCTTTCTGCGATTGGGAGAGAAAAAGTGTTGAAAAGAATCGATTACACGATTGAGAATTTAACGATTGACGGCTAACAACTCGTTAAATACAAATAGAATTTAAAATGAAAAACAGAGCCTTAAATACTGCAAACGCGATAACACTCTTTCGCATTCTCCTTGTTCCGGTTTTTGTCGGGGTGATGCTTATGCACAGACAGTTGTCGTTGACAGGTACATCTGCTACATCTTTGCAGTATTGGCGTTGGTTTGCAATCACTGTTTTTGCCGTTGCCGCTATTTCTGATGGGATCGATGGGTTTGTCGCGCGACACTTTAATCAAAAAACTGAACTGGGAACAATTATGGACCCGCTTGCTGATAAGTTATTGCTTAATGCGGCGATACTAGTATTGAGTTTTAAGATGGGATTAGTGCGGCAGTTTCCTTTTTGGTTTCCGCTCATTGTTTTTACGAGAGATTTGATTATATCACTTGGCGCTGTGATAATCAGATTTTTAAATATAAAAATGAAAATTGTACCGCTTGTTACAAGCAAAATAACTACTTTTTTACAAATGTTAGCTGTAATCGTTCTTTTATTAGACTTTTCAACAAAAACATTTTATTTTGTGGTTTATTCAGCGGCTTTATTAACAATCATTTCTTGTGTGCAATACGTTTTCGTAGGATTAAAACTTGTGCATGAAGCGGAGCATAACAGATAAATATTTAACGATTTGATGATTGAAAATCATTAAATCATATCAATCATTAAATCATATCAATCATTAAATCATATCAATCATTAAATCATATCAATCATTAAATCATTATGTATAAAGTCGCAATAGTAGGAAGACCCAATGTGGGCAAATCGGCCCTCTTTAACCGTATCGCGGGAAGAAGAATCGCGATCGTTGATTCGCAGAGTGGTGTTACAAGAGACCGACTGCAAATCCCAATCGAATGGAATGGTTCGCATTTCGTTCTCATCGATACCGGAGGACTTGTTACCGAACCGGATGAACTCGAACAGCATATCGCTCATCAGGTTGAACTCGCTCTCGCGGAAGCCGATCTTATTTTATTTACCGTTGATGGTTTGGAAGGACGAACATCTACCGATGATGCTACCGCTGAACTGCTTAGGAAAACAGGCAAAAAAGTCTGGCTCGTTGTTAATAAAGTTGACGAAGAACGGTTCAAAGATTCGTGGATCGATTTTGCAGGTTACGGTTTCGAGAAAACATTATCGATCTCCGCCCTTCACGGCAGAAGAATCGGTGATCTGCTGGACGAAATAGCTGAAGGCGCCGATAAATATGAAGGCAGCACGGAAGAAGAAGAACGTCCAACTGCAATCGCTATTGTCGGCAGACCGAACGCCGGAAAATCTTCCTTCGTAAATCAACGCGTTGGGGAAAACCGGTCGATAGTCAGTAATATCCCCGGTACAACTCGTGACGCGGTTGATGTTAATATTAAATGGGAATATAAAACCGGTGAACATACTGAAAAAAAAGATGTCTTACTGATTGATACCGCGGGGATTAAACGCGGTAAAACCGTGAAATGTAAACTTGACTATTATTCGATTAATCGAGCCGAAAAAGCTATACGTAGAGCTTCGGTAGCGGTACTGCTTTGCGATGCCTCAGTCGGAATGACCGTTACCGATAAAAAAATCGCTAATGCTATTTCCGTTGCCGGTACAGGATGTGTCATCGGAGTAAACAAATGGGATTTAATGGAAGGGAAAATGGATAAAAAATCCTACGAAAAATGGGTGAGACAGGAACTCCCTTTCCTTAATTATGCCCCTATCGTTTTCCTTTCCGCTATGACAGGTAATAATATAAGCCGCCTCGTTCATAAGGCATGCGATGTTGACCTTGCCGCAAAACAGGAAGTGACTACCGGTGTTTTGAACCGCTTGCTGCATGACGCTTTTGAGGAAAGCCCGCCGCCTGTAATTAAGCGTCGCCGTCTTAAGTTTTATTATGGCACCCAAACCGGAATAAGCCCGCCGCATTTTCTGCTTTTTGTGAATGACCCTCGTAGAGCAAAAACTTCTTACAGCAATTATCTTGTTAACAGATTGCGTGACGCAATGGGATTTGAAGGCTCACCGATTGTAGTGAATTTCCGCGCACGCAGACAGCCGAGAATCAGAGAAGGAAGACGGCAGAATAAGAAACAGTAGTTAAACGGCCTTTGCCACACACAAATGTCACAAAGCGCAGCGGAGTAAATGAACTTCTAACCATTTATTGATATCATGTCATCAAATCTACAACAAAAAAAATCCGATATTATTCTCGATTCTATCGCGGACGGAGTTTTTACTGTTGATAATAAATGGCAAATTACTTCTTTTAATAAAGCCGCTGAGCAAATCACCGGTGTTCCCCGCGAAGCGGCCATGGGGAGTTTTTGCGGAGATGTTCTTCACGCGGACTGTTGCGAAAAAGACTGCGCGCTGAAAAAAACTATCGCGTCGCAAACTCCTATCGTCAACAAACAGGTTTCAATTGTGAACAATCACGGCGATATAAAAACTATCTCAATCTCTACCGCTATTCTTCGTGATAAAAATGGAAAAATATCCGGCGGCGTTGAAACTTTTCGCGATATTTCTGTTGAGCAAGACCTTCGCAAACAACTTTATGAAAGGTATTCCCGTGAAGATATTATTACCGTTAGTCATAAAATCCAAAAACTTTTTGATATATTGCCGGAAATTGCTGGAAGTCCCGTTACTGTCCTCGTTCAAGGCGAAAGCGGCACCGGTAAAGAATTGTTCGCGCGTGCAATTCATAATCTTAGTGCAAGAAAAAATAAACCTTTTATTGCAGTTAATTGTGCAGCTTTACCGGACACGCTTCTTGAATCCGAACTTTTCGGTTATGTCGCAGGAGCTTTTACCGATGCAAAAAAGGATAAACCGGGAAGATTCAAACTTGCCGATAAAGGAACGATTTTTCTTGATGAAATAGGGGACATATCTCCTGCGCTTCAAATGAAATTACTGAGGGTTATTCAGGAAAAAGAATTTCAGCCTCTTGGCGGGTCACATGTGGAAAAAACGGATGTCAGGATTATTACCGCGACAAACAAAAATCTTGAACAGCTGATCAAAAAAAATCTTTTCCGGCAGGACCTTTATTATAGAATTAATGTTGTTAAAATTGAACTTCCACCTTTGAGGGAGCGAATGGAAGATGTTAATATTCTTTGTGAGCATTTTATCAATAAATTCAATGCAACCCATAAAAAAAATATTAAATCTATAAGTGGAAACGCGCTTGCATGTCTTATGAATTATAACTTTCCAGGAAATATCAGAGAATTGGAAAATATTATTGAGCGCGCGTTTGTTATGTGCAGAGAAGAAATAATTTTACCGGAACATTTACCGTCAGAAATATGTCAGATTCAGTCAGATGAAAATGATAACAGTTCTTTTGATGATATCGAAGCGTCTTTTTTGATGAACGCTCTTAAAAGAAATGACTGGAATAGACTTGCAACAGCAAAAGAACTTGGCATTCACAAAACAACTCTGTTCCGAAAAATAAAAAAACTGAATCTTAAATTACCGAAGTAATCCGTAAATTCACAATTCCACAACCAATTTTAAGTTTCAAATTTCATTACTTCAAATGTTAAAAACTCCTTTCATATCAATCCGTTCCTCTATAAATTATTCTAATATAATTTATGAACTGTTGTGCGGAATGGATTTATTTCCTTCACTTTGGAATGAGCTTGATAAGGGCAGTTCGGTTATTTCTTTATATTTTGACACAAAAAATGAACTTAAAAAAATTAAATCGCAAATCGAAAGATTATTAATAAATTCAACTGACCTGATTCCGGAAAAATCTTATAAAATAATTTCAGGTGAAATGGAAGAAAATGACTGGACAACAGTTTGGAAAAAATTCTTTCACATAAAACATATCGGTAAAAATATCGTAATAAAACCGCCATGGGAAAAATATCGAAAATCAAAAAATGATACGATTGTTGAAATCGATCCGGAAATGTCGTTCGGTACCGGGCTGCATGGAACTACACGCGCCTGTCTCGAATTTATTGAAGATATTGCCGATGAAGGAAAAAATAAAACTTTCCTCGATATCGGTACCGGATCAGGAGTCTTAAGCATCGCAGCTGCTAAAATGGGATTCGTAAAAGTCGATGCGTTTGACAATCAACAAAATTCGTTGATTGCAACTGACAAGAATTGTAGATTGAACAATGTTGAAATTAATCTGTTTGAAGCGGAACTCGGGAAAATTGTTTTTGATAAGAAGTACGATGTTGTGGCTGCGAATATGATTACATCGATTTTATTACCGAATATTGATTCCATAATTTCGGCATTAAAACCCGGCGGAATTTTAATTTTATCAGGAATTCTTGAACATCACTACTCGGAAATTTTAAAAAAAATTTCCAATAGGGGATTGAAAGAAATAAAATCAAAAATATATGACGAATGGAAAAGCGGACTCTTTGAGTAACTTATTCCGATTTAGTGGCTTACTTCTACTTTTCAATTCCAATCACGAAGTGTATCAGGGCGAAGTAAGATTTGAATATAAACTGATTTGGAGTCCAAATCAGGTATTTATTAATTTTGTAACTTTTTATTAAGGTTCTGTCAAATAAGATATGAAAAAGGGTTAACTTTAAAATAAGGTGAAGTCACTAAAAATTACTTAAAAGTAGAACTAATGGAACGACTAAACATTTAATAATCGCTTAATCGGTTATGTAAAATTTAATCGCCTGAAACAGGAATCCATTTCATTTGACTTTAAAACATCTTATTCGTATAATATTGTTCTAATTGCAATAGCAAAATTATATGTTAAATGATAAATCAAAATCCGGATTCAATATACTTCTTAGACATATATTCCGTTATAAAAAATATGTCGCTCTCGGAGTCGCTTCATTGCTTTGCGTTGATGTTCTTCAGGTTACAGTTCCAAGAATTATACAATATGTTATTGACCAGCTTACAAAAAATTCCGCCACATATCAAAAATTATTCATCTGCGGTGCCGGTATTATTGTTATTGCCCTGATAATCGGTTTCTTCAGATTCTTATGGCGGTACTTTCTCGTCGGTGCAAGCAGAAAAATCGAAAGAGAAATCCGACAGGATATTTATAATCATCTCCAAATACTCTCTCCCGAATTTTATGATAAACAAAAAGTAGGCGATATTACCGCCCATGCGACAAATGATGTTCAGGCAATTCAACGCTCTGCCGGATTCGGAACGCTTGCCGCTTTTGATGCCGTCGTTCTCGGTACGCTTTCAATCGCGAATATGATTTATACGAGTCCGTCATTGGCATTGATAACTTTGCTTCCTTTGCCGATTGTAACGCTAGTTGTCATAAAATTCGGTAAACTGGTTCATTTTCGTTTCGATAAAGTTCAGAATGCGTTTTCCAAACTTACAGAAAAAGCTCAAGAAACTATTTCAGGTATCAGAGTCGTAAAAGCTTATGGAGATGAAAAAACGGAACAAAAATTTTTTACAGAAAAAGCTGAAAATTGTGCTGACGAAAATATTAAACTCGCTAAAATTCAAGCTGTATTCGATCCGGCTATTTCAGGTCTCGCTATGGTCAGTCTCGCTCTATTGCTCTGGTTCGGCGGGAAAAGAGTGATTACCGGTCAACTATCAATCGGCGAATTCGTCGCTTTCGCAAGTTATATCGGAATGCTTACCTGGCCTATGATTGCGATTGGCGTTGTGGTGAATCTTGTTCAGAGAGGTGCGGCAAGTATGGAAAGAGTTCAATCAATAATTGATACAAAACCAACTATTAACGATGGTAATATCGATGTAAAACCATCATCAAATATCAAATGCCGCGATTTGAATTTTACTTATCCCGGAACTGATGTGGAAGTGCTGAAAAATATTAATTTTGAAATTAAAGAAAATTCAACACTCGGAATTGTCGGAAGAACAGGTTCGGGGAAAACCACAATAGTTGAACTGCTTATGCGGCTTTACGATGTTTCCGGCGGAACAATTTCTTTCGGTGATTACAGTATCACGGATTTAAAACTTTCGCGCGTGCGCGGGAAATTCGGTTATGTCCCTCAGGAACCTTTTCTTTTCGCGATGACTATCGCTGAAAATATAAGCTTCGGAAATAAAAATATATCCCGGGAGAAAATTGAAGATGCGGCCCGAACAGTCCGGATTCACGACGAAATTCTATCTTTCCCTAACGGTTATGAAACTGAAGTGGGAGAAAGAGGTATTACTCTTTCAGGCGGACAAAAACAACGCATCGCCATCGCACGCGCTCTTGCCGCGAATCCGGAAATCCTTGTTCTTGATGACGCGTTATCGGCTGTTGATGCCGAGACAGAAACAGCGATTCTCGAAAATTTGAAAGTGGAAATAAAGTCCAGAACAAATATTATTATCGCTCAT
>QMOL01000107.1 GCA_003648225.1 Chlamydiota bacterium | reverse complement strand
TTTCATTATAGGAAGTTGAAACAAAAACATTGCATGACTGCGTCTTTCATGATAACCGGTATCTAATGCTTCATCTCTATCAGCAATTATTTCGAGTTGCGTTTCGTCAGGAGCGGCATACTGGCTGCTCACTTTCATATTTTGCTCACCAACCATTCTGGCGTAAGCAGCAAGGGCATTGATCAATTCATTATATTCGGTATCGAAGTCAATTTTACTGTCATGTGAAAATGCCAAAGAAGTGAAGACTTTTTTTTCAGCTTTTTCCGGAATCAACCAAACCATAAATCTTGCGATTAATCCGGACATTGGAAAAAACACCACTACATTTATTAAATTAAAAAAAGTATGGCTATTCGCGACTATTCTTGCTGAAGAAGCTTCGCCATTACAGAAAAATGACGTGAGCCACATAGTACCACCGGCTATCGGAACAATAAAAAACATACAAACTACCGCTCCAGTTAATTTCATAATTGTATGAGTTACCGCGCAACGAAACGCTTCTCTTCCGGTGTGAATGGACGCCAGCAGGGCTGTAATTGTTGTTCCAACATTTGCCCCCATCACAAACGGCAATGCGGCAGCCAAAATCTGTTCAGATGAATTACCAAGCATGCCGGTTGCCGCAAATGAAATTACTAAAGCAATAGTTGCCGCGCTCGCCTGAACAGCGGCAGTAAAAAAAGTCGCAACAGTAAACGAAAGCCATGGACTACCCATTGTCGTATTCAGCCATTTAACGAAGATCGGACTGTTTTTTAACGGAGCTATTCCACTTTTCATCACTGCCATTCCAAAGAAAATCAATCCTATACCAAGTATAATATTCGACCAATTTCTGCTACGTTCATATTTACCGAAAATTTGTATTGCAACACCTATCGCGACCGCTGCAAGAGCGTAATCAGAAACCTTAAACGCGATTATTTGAACCGTCAATGTCGTTCCAATCATTGCGCCGAGGATAAGAGCAATTGTATCTCGAAAAGCAAGAATTCCTGCCTGAACAAAAGAAACAAGCATTACAGTGGAAGCGGAACTTGACTGAAGAAAGAAAGTAAGAATAAGTCCAACCAAAAGACCTGCGGATTTATGCCGGACAACAGCCCCGAGTAACGAACGAAGTCTTTTGCCCGCCACCTGCTGCATCCCGTTACTCATGAGGTTAACACCGTAAATGAAGAGCGCAAGACCTCCAAGCAAAGTTATAATACTTATTAAAGTCATAATTAATATTATAACAAAAAAAAGATCGATTGTAAATTGCAATTTGACAATCAGGAATTTTTTGATATAATATAGCATGCGTTGTTAATATTTAACTAAATGAGGAGGAAAATTATGAAAAAATTATCACTCACTACTCTGTTTGTTACATTTGCAATCTTTTGCTCTGCTTATTCATATGCAACTAAGACAGGAGAAGAAGCAATTAAAGACTGGAGCGCGCTTCAGCAATCTTATAATCAAATGGCGAAGGAGATTGAACCGGTTGTTCCGTCATACGCTCCTAACATAATCGGTACTGATTATACTAAGGTACTTGCCACATTGGATAATTATGAAAAAAATATGAAACCGGCATTGGAGAAGCAACTTAATTCCTTTACAGAAAATTACGGCAAAACGTCTTCGGAAATTAACGAAAAAATGAAATCTATTGTGAAAAATGGTGAACATCCCTCAACACCAGCAGGCAATATCTATGAAAATCTCAAAAAATTTATGAACAATGTTGAACAAGCTAAAATTGATAAATCCGATGTTTTGGTACAGGATGCCAAAAATATTCAACGAACTATAGACACCTACCCGGCTCAGGCAAATCAACAAAACTATGATAAATTAAAACAAGCATTAGACTTCGCAATAAAGTTTAATCCCAAAAACGAAAAAGCAAAAGATATGCTTTCAAAAATTGATGAACAGCGAAAAGAAAAATTTGCCGCATTCGATAAAAAAATCAATGACGCTAAATGGCCGGGTAATTATAAGAACTTCGCGGGACCGGGTAACCCGAATGAACTTGCAGCTATAGCGCTTGAATATTTTAAGAACGACAAAGGCTGGGGAGCAAACAAAAAAAACAAAGAACATTGTCTTGCAGTAGCTATAAGAGGTGATTGGGGAAGTCATAAAAAGAATTTGCTGGGGCAAACTGTTCAATGGTATCTTCCGGTTTATCTCGCTGTTTACAGCGATAAATCCAAAGATAAAACCGTTGCGCGTGTTTTTGAATTGAGTTTATTAACAAAAGAAGAACCGAATGTAAAAAAATCTCCGCCTTTTACCGGCATTACTGTTGGAAATATCTGGAAAATAAAAAGAAAAAATGTTCCGGAAGGTGGAAGCTCAGACGGAAATACCGGATTAATAAACACGCTCTTTTGGCTTGGTTTAGCATTAGGTAATATCATCGCTGGAATACTTGCCGCGGCGCCGTTGCTCAAACAAAAAATACCGCATTTAAACAAAGTTTATAACAAACTAACTCCACTCTCCAATATCATCGGTGTAATTGTTCTTGCAATTGGCACTCTGAGCTTACTTGGCGCGGTAGCACAATTATTTATGTTGAGGTTCGTTATCTTTTCAAACATTCTTCCTCAACTGGCTGCAATGGCTGTTGGGCTTTTCCTCGGCAAAGAGCTTCTTCTCAAAAAACCTAATCTACCTGATAAAGCTGGCAAAACAGCAGAAAAAGCACAGGAACTTTTAAAAAAATATGATGACAAAATTAGACTGCTGGAAATGTATCAAATCCCTCTTGGCCTTTCGTGCATCGTTATCGGTCTGCTTCATTTGTTAATAAGTAACGCGCCATTATTTTAGGAATGGAACGTTGCGCGCAGCTCCCGCTGCGCGAATTTGGATTAGTGGATTAATGGATTATGAAGAAATTTAAACTGATTGTTGCTTATGACGGAACTGACTTCCACGGCTGGCAAATCCAACCTGAAATCAGAACTGTTGCAGGCGAACTAAAATCCGCAGCAGAAAAAATCCTTCGCCATGAAATTTCTGTTACTGCCGCAAGCAGGACCGATACAGGAGTTCACGCTTTAGGACAAACTGCTGATTTCTCTACCGATAATCCTATTGAACCCTCAAAACTTCTTCACGCGTTAAACGGTGTTCTTTCTGATGATGTAGTTGTTAAATCTACCGAAGAAGTTCCTGAAAACTTCCACAGTACGCATCTGTCAAAAGGCAAGCATTACCGTTACGTAATCCGGTTAAGCAAGATTGATGATCCACTGACAAGACGATATCATTGGTGGTACCGGCATAATCTTGATATTGGAAAAATGATTTCGGCGTCGAAATTTCTTGTTGGAAATGTTGATTTTAAAGGCCTGGAAATCAATTGCGGAAAACCAGACGTAGAAACCGTTCGCGAAATTTCTAAAATAGAAATATCCCGAAATAATGATGATTTAATTATTGATGTTTTCGGTAAAAGTTTTATGTATAAACTCATTCGCTCAATAGTGGGATTATTAGTCGCCGCAGGGAACAGCAAAATTCTGCCGGAAGAAATACCTGAAATACTGTCAGAAAAAAATGAACACAGAAAAACTGACGTTGCTCCCGCTAAAGGCTTAACACTAATAGAAGTTTATTATTAAAAGCAGCTACACGAATTTCAGAAATTACACTAATTAGGGCTTACTCGGAAAGGGTCAAACGACATTAATTGTCGATTACAACTCATGTTTTATGTCGAATGAAAATCCAGGCAAAAAATATTTTGCTTAAAAAACCCGTTATTTTCCCCGAATCACAAGAATATCGCTGGAGGGTCGCCGTCCCCGGCGACCTATTGTGCCACAAATAACCGACTTTGGATTATCAGGTTTTCCAATGGTTAGGACGCTGGGGACAGCGTCCCTCCAAAATTTGGATCTATATTTATCCTTCAATATCCCTTTTCGAGTAACCCCTAATTAGGGGTCCTTTAAAAACTACTTAAAAGTAAAACTAATGGAATATTCAAGCTAAAAATGGTGTTATTTCTTCCTATAATAAAGAAGAAATAATAAACAAAAATTAATAAACAGAACCGGTTCAGGTATCGCTCCCTGATAACATCCCATATCAACTTTTCCGTCAACTACGCGTGGATTACCGTCCAAATCTTTCTGAAAAGACATTCCCGACAAAACAGTTCCTGAATTTAAGCAGGGAGACCCGTCTAACAATTTAAAGGATGTTTCAGAATAAAAAGCAGGGTCATTAGTAATAATTCCATTTTGAATATTTGTCCATCCATCAATACAGCTATAAAGGATTTCACTTCCGGTATTAAAATAATCTTCTTTGTTATTATTCCATAAAATACAATTCACAACTATACCGGTATAAGAATAAACTCCACCGCCGCTCCAACCGGATTCATTATTTGCGATTGTACAATTTTGGAGTGTAGCGCCATGATTATAAGCTCCGCCACCATGTTGTGTCGCGCGATTAGCATTAATAAGACAATTTTCTGCGAGTGTATTAATATTTAACATAATTCCGCCACCGTTTTCTGCAAAATTATTACTTATTGTATTTCTTCTGAAAGTACATGAAGTTTCAATATAAACTCCACCGGCATTTTCGACCGCCCAGTTTTCCGCTATTAAACAATCTTGAATAATGCTGTCATCTTTACAGTAAATTCCGGCTGCATATCCCGCGGAATCATTATCAATAATATCACAATTATCTACTGTCCCGCCTGCAATGAAAATTCCACCGCCATGTTCATCAGAATAATTATCATAAAGCGTGCAATTTTGTAAATAACCGTCATCAACACAATAAACACCTCCACCCAAACCCGCTGCAGAACTTTTATTAATTGTACAGTTGGTTAATATGCCGCCACCATTAAGATAAGCCGCACCACCGTTTCCAAGAGAATAATTTGTGTTAAAGGTACAACTAATAAATTCTCCGCCTTTATAACAGTAAGCCGCTCCGCCGTACGAAGATGAATAATTCAAATCAAAAGTACAGTTAGAAATTCCACCTCCTTTATAACAAGAAACCGCTCCGCCTTTTGAAGAGTTAACAGAATTACGCGTAAAGGAACAATTTTCTACAGTTCCTCCTTGATAACAGTAAATTGCTCCGCCATAATTTGTACTTGAATTATAATTAAATTCACAATCACGAATAAGCCCACCGGCAAAAACAACAATTGCTCCTCCCTTATCTTTGCTAAGTGTGTTGTAATTAAATACAGAATCCTGCACAACACCTCCGGAACCAAAAGATAAAGCACCTCCCCAATAATCAGCAGAATTATGCGTAAAAACACAGTTACTAACTATACCATCATCAAGAAATACAGCGCCTCCATCTCTATGTGTATAGCAGTTTGAAATAGTTAATCCTGATATAGTTGCATTTTCAGATAAATAAAAACATCTGTTTGTTGCACTACCGTCAACAACAACTTTTTCGCGACCATTTTCACTTATTACAGTTCTGTTACCCATAATTTCAATCTGGTTTGTAGGATAATATGTTCCATCGCCTATTAAAATCGTGTCATCAACCCCTGATTCGGTAACCGCTGCCTGAATTGTTGTTGCGGCATTTGCCCACGAATCATACGGTGGAACATTTGCTCCTGTTTTAGAAACATATTTAGTTGCGGCAGATAAATATAAAGCCGAGATAACGATTGTAAAGCAGAGAGTGAATTTCAGTTTGTTTTTCATTTTTTAGTTTCCTTCTTTTTTATTTTGTAAGTTATATTATTTAATTTTCTTTTGCACAAAAAAACAATCGACATTTTTTGCCGATTGCAATCGATGTTTATTTCAGGGCTGTAGTAGCTGATTTGGACCCCAATCAGTTGTATATCCTAATAACTTATTGAATATCCAGTAATCCAATGCATTTTCTCCCGAAGGTCGGGACACGCAGTAAATGCCGCTATCGCGTCTTTATGATCGTGCGACAATACGCATGTCGAAGATCCGCCAAAGGAGAATTATTTCATTAGACTGCACTCCATAAAAATATCCAATATCCAACAACTTATCCCGAGGCCATAGGCGCTCGCGGACGGAACATCCAATTTTCAAGTTTTAGATGCTCAATCGACATTTTTTCCACGAGCAGCTTCGCTCTCGGGACAAGTTGTCGATTGAACAGCAAGCTGGAAGCTTGCACTACTATAAATAGCCAAGCGCTTTTAACTGTTCGGCGATTTGTTTTTCTTCATCATCTGAAGTTGAAGATATTTCCGCCGACCATTCAATTTCTTCGATAATCTTCAGCGGGTGCTTTTCTTTCCATTTTTCTTCAAAAGCTTCTTCTAAAAATTTTCCGTCCATTTCATCTGAAACCGGCAGGCCCATAATGTGTAAAATTGTCGGCGCAATATCCATTATTCCCGCTTCATCCAGTTTCCCGCTTTTAATTCCTTCACCGGATAAAATAAAAGTGCCGAACTGTTCATGGTCACCTGAACGAATTCTTCCATGCTGAGTTGATTCTTTAATTATCGAATCGCTAAACCCGTGATGAAATGAATATCCGGATGCGGTTTCCAAAATCACATCGGGCGCGTAAATCGCGTATTCACCTGAATAAGCTTCAGTTCCGCGCCAAATTTTGGTTATGACTTTTTCTCCGGTATCAGGGTCGCATAAATCCAGCAAATCTTTTTTAAGACTTTCAATAACAGATACTACTTCATCAGAATTAACCGCGCCTATCGGGTCGCGATTACAAACATTCAGTCGAATGCTTTTTCCTGCCATGGAAGCCATAACGGCTTTAGTTTTTGTCCAGTCGATATTTTTAAGAAACCAGACAGTACCGACCGGAATAGTTTTCAATCTGTAATCGCGGTAAAATTTCCAGAGGCCGATTTTTTCGAGAAATTTAACTATAACGGATTTGATTTTCACGGAAGTTGTAACTTTAATCTCCGCTTTCGCACCTTCTTTCAAAGTGATATACCCTTTTTCGAGAAGATAATTATTAAGATAAATATCGGAATGAACAGGACCGAATCCATGGTCTGAAAAGCTCATTACATGGACATCATCGGGTAATTTCTCGAGGAACTCCCCTATTAACTTATCAACGAGTTGAAAATGATTTATGAATTTTTCAGTAAAGTCCGTTTTTTCATAACGCGGATGTTTTTCATCAAAACAATGCCAGAAAAAATGCATCAGTCTATCCATCTCATCAAAAACATAAATTCCGAGTTCAGGCGTATTTTCCTTGTAAAGTTCTTTAAAAACCTGAAAATTAGTTTTGGTGTGCGAGTCAAGAACTTTCAGAAATTCCGCTGTGTCATTGTTGGCAATAAAACTTGTTGGAATTCCGGGCTTAAAATCAGGGTGCTTTTTCAAAATCTCCTGCTTTAACTCAGGCGGATAAGTGTAATCACACTCGCTTTCCGGTGTCCCAAATCCGCTGATAACAACTCCATTAACTTTCTCAGGCGGAAACGTATGCGCGACATTCATCAAAACAACTTTGCCCCCCGCCTCGCTCACGGCATTCCAAACGGCACGTGTTTTTCTGTCGAGCCGGCTTGTGAGGTGAAGTTCATAATCTTCCCGTGACGACTTAGCAAAATCGAAAACATTATGTTTGCCGGGATTTTTTCCGGTAAAAGCTGAAGTCCAAGCCGGCGGAGTAAGTGGTGGAACGGTACTATCCAAATCCGCCCACGCGGATTTTCCGCGTAATTTTTTCAAATTTGGCAGTTTGTTCTGCTCAATAAGCGGAGTCAGAACATTCCATGTTGCGCCGTCCATTCCTAATACTACGAGTTTATTCATTATCGTGCCGATTCCGCGTTAGCGCCCGGCGTATACCGGGTGATTAAATTGCAGGCACTTGGAGGAAATTGAAATTAGCTATCGCGAATTTCAATTTATAGTCCGTGCGTTTGCTTTTTAGTTTTTTATGGGAGTTATGGGAGTTATGGGCTATAATTCGTAATGTTGCAATTATAAATGATGAATGTTAAATGTTGAATTAAGGTGAAATTTGCAAGCAAATTTTACATATTAAAAATTTCATCGTATTTATCATTAATTCATCATTCACCATTCATAATTCATAATTAATTCAACTTCCTTCACCCCAGTTCTCAAGAACATAATCCAAATCTTTATCTCCTCTTCCGCTGAGATTTACGAGAATCGTTCCTGTTTCCATTTCACGGGCTTTAACAAGAGCGTGAGCAACTGCATGCGCGCTTTCAATAGCGGGAATAATTCCTTCTGAACGAGTTAATTTAAAGAATGCATCGCTACAATCTTTATCTAAACAAGTTACATATTTCACTCTGCCTTCATCTTTAAGGTAACAATGTTCAGGACCTACACCCGGATAATCAAGTCCGCTCGCGCAGGAATAAACCGGAGCCGGCGAACCGTCATCATTTTGCAGGAGATAACATTTAAAGCCGTGAATAATACCCTCGCGACCATAAGACATCGTTGCGGCATTTTCACCCATTGCTTCACCTGTACCAAGAGGTTCAACTCCGATTAATTCACAAGGGTCATTTAGGAAAGCTGAAAAAATACCTATCGCATTCGACCCACCGCCAACGCAGGCGCAAACGACATCCGGCAATTCCCCAGTTAAATCAAAGAATTGTTCACGGGCTTCGATTCCGACAATTTTCTGAAAGTCGCGTACCATCATGGGAAATGGATGCGGCCCGACGACAGATCCAATACAATAGATTGAATTTTTATAATCTTTGAGGTATGCTTCGAAAGCGGAATCAACGGCTTCCTTCAGCGTTTTCAATCCATGAGTTACCGGAATAACTTTAGCGCCGAGCAATTTCATTCTGCTT
>QMOL01000106.1 GCA_003648225.1 Chlamydiota bacterium | reverse complement strand
TCGGCCGCTGTGGAAGTTGCGTTAAAAATGTCTTATCAGTATTGGAAACTTTCGGGTAAGCCTGAAAAAAAACGCTTTGTTTCAATCAGTGGAGCTTATCACGGTGAAACACTCGGTGCGCTGTCAGTTGGCGGAATAGAACTTTATCGCGAGACTTTTTCACCAATAATGCTTGATACTTTTAATGTTGAAGGACCAAATTGCTTCAGATGTCCTTATGGTAAGACGCGTGATAACTGTTCCGCCGAATGTTTTGCTGATATGGAAAGGACTTTGACAAATCATTCAGAAGAAATTGCCGCTGTGTTCATTGAGCCGTTAGTTCAGTGTGCTAATAATATGAATATTTACAGTCCGGTTTATCTTAAAAAATTACGCGAACTGACGGCAGAGCTTAATATCCATCTTGTTGCTGATGAAATCGCGGTCGGATTCGGCAGAACAGGGAAAATGTTCGCGTGTGAACACGCGGATGTAGTGCCTGATTTCATCTGTATGTCAAAAGGATTAACCGGCGGATATATGCCTTTTGCGGCGACACTGGTTTATGACGAAAAAATTTATGATGCTTTTTACGGTGAATATACGGAATATAAGGCATTTTATCACAGTCATTCTTATACCGGAAATCCTATGGCGGCAGGTATAGGGCTTGAAGTAATTCCTATTCTTGAAAATGAAGTTATGCCGAATCTTCCGGAAAAAATTAAAGTTTTGAGCGAGATTCTTGCTGAACTTGCTGAATTGCCTAATGCGGGTGAAATAAGACAATGCGGTTTTATAGGCGCGTTAGAACTTGTAGCCGATAAGAAAACTAATGAACCTTTTCCGGCAGAGAAGCGGATTGGCTGGCAGGTTTATCGCGAAGCATTGAAAAGGGGAGCATTATTACGACCTCTTGGTGATGTTATATATTTTCTTACGCCATTAACGATTTCAATTGAGACATTAAAAGAACTTGGCAGGATAGCTAAGGAATCTATACAGAAAGTAATAAAATTATGAATGAAATTAAAGCAGAAAATTGGGTTGGAAAAATTATTGCCGGATATAAAATACTGATGGAAGTCGGTCGCGGTCAAGTGGGAGTTGTTTTTCTTGCAGAGCAAACCGAACAAAAACAGTTTGCAGCGCTGAAAATATTTCCTGCGGGAAATGTTGCTGACGCGGCGTTGAAAAGTGCGGAAACGGTTAAGAAACTTTCTCATCCGGGAATTGCAGTAATATTATCTTATGGTAGATTTGAGGATTATATTTATGTAATTACTGAATACGTAAGTTTTAACCAAGATATTAATGGAGAAGAGAATTCATCAGAAAAATTATTTTCTAAGAATCTTGCTGAATATATTGAGGTGCAATCAGGTCTTGTCCCCGAAAAGAATGTAATTAATATTTTATGTCAGGTAATTGATGCTTTGGAATATCTTTATGGGATTTATAATTCCCCTGAATTATCTCTTTCTTACGGAGGAATAAATCCTAACAGAATTTTAGTTACTGAAGATCAAAATGGAAATGTTAAAATTAAATTAACGGACATAGGCGTGCCGGTTATAAGAGGCAGAATGACCGATATTGACGCGTTTCTTTCTCCGGAAGAACTGCAGGGACAATCTGCAAACGAGAGGAGTCATGTATATTCGCTTGGAGCGATTGCGTATAATTTAATTGCCGGGGTAGCGCCTCCGTCGCCTGTAATTCCCCCTGCTGAGATACGTGGTGATATATCATCAGGTTGGAATGAGATTATAAGGAACTCATTAATTTTTGAGCCGGAAAAAAGATATTCTGATTGCCAGAGGTTTCGTCTCGCTTTGCTCCATGTTAAAAGTTTAATTCCAAAAAAAGTGACGTACGGCGCGTTAAAGGGAGCGATTGTTGCTTTTGGAATTTTGATAGCTTTGCTTTTAATTTACGCGTTGTTAAAAGATAATGATGATGTTACTAAAAAAGTAGAAAATTTTGTTAGCAAGTTTTATCAGCCCGCATCCGAAAATATGGATTTTAACAACACGGAAAAAATCACCGAAATTAAGAAAAAAAAGAAACCTGCTGCGCCAAGAATACAAAATATCAAAGCTGAAAACACAGGGGATGTTGAAGAAATACTCGATATGAGTGAATCGGTTGCCGTTACAGATATTTCCGGGAATCCGGTTGGGAAAAAACCGGATGAATTATTGCCTGGAGGAACTTCTGTTGTAAAGAAACCTGAAAAACATGAGAATAAACCGGTAGAAAAAATTCCGAAAAAGGAAAAAGTTGAATATACGACCTATACAGTTAAAAAGAATGATTCATTATGGGGAATTTCGTGGAAGCATTATATGAAAGTAAAGGAATTGCTTTTTATAAATGGTCTTTCGGAAAACGTAGTAATAAAACCGGGGCAGAAGTTAAAAGTGAAGAAAGGTAGAACAAGGGAAATACCGAAACGGAAAAAGGAAGAAACAACAAATGGCGTGGCAAAAGTTACTAAAGCCGATGAAACAGACAAAACGGACAAAACAAATAAATTTACCCAAACAGAATTTGAGAAAACAGAACTGATTGAATATACGGTGAAGAAGGGGGATACCTATTACAGTTTATCGAAGAAATTTAACATTCCCGTAAAGTTGCTTGAGAAAATCAATGGTAGTAAAAAACTGTTGATTGGAATGAAGATAAAGGTGTTAGGTAATCCGAATTAAATATTCAATATCCAACAACTTGTCCCGAGGCCATAGGCACTCGTGGACGGAACATCCAATTATGAAATTAGGAAATTACTCTTTACTTTTACATTGCTCATTTCTTGTTGATTATTTTGTGTTTAATTTTTCCACTAATCCACTAATCCATTGAACTTACAAAATACAATCATCGCGCTTGATCTTGACGGAACGCTTTTAAGAGCGGATAAATCCGTGTCGGAATTTACCGTTGAAACGTTACGGAACATCGGTAAAAAAGGAGCGGAGATATTTTTTGTTACCGGGAGGAGAAAACGTGTTGCCGATGATGTATTAAAACCTTTTATTTTTCCCGCGCGATTGATTGCCAATAATGGTACGACTTGTTTTAACCGAATGTCTAACGAAAGGATTTACACGCATTATTTTCCAAAGGAAAAAGTTGAGTTTATAGTTGACACACTTGGTAAGATAAATCGAACACCCGTTTTTATAATTGATGTTGATGGAATTGCAGAAGACATGGTAATGGCGGGAGCGCATTTAGAGGAAAAAGTTTACAGAGATTATTATAAAAGAAGTTCCGATTATATTTTAATTGAAGAAGATATCAAAGAGTCGAAATTTATTGATAAAGTAACCGGAATGTTTTTGATTAAGAAAAACGAAGAATTAAGAAATGTAATCTCGTTTTTGGAATCTAAAACTAACGGTTCATTAGAATTTTGTTCACTTGATAATTTGAATTTTCTTCCCACGCATACAATTTTAGAGGTACTCGATCCGGGAATGACAAAATGGAACGCGATATGCCGGTTGAAAAAAATCATTGGAAAATCTGACGCTAAAGTTATAGCTTTCGGAGACGACCATAATGATATAGATATGCTGACTTCTGCTGATGAGAGTTACGCGATGGAAAACGCGATTTGTGGTGCGAAAAAAGCTGCCAAAAGTATTGCGCCGATGAATGAAGATGATGGAGTGGCAAAAGTGTTAGCGGAGAAGTTTTTATAAACGGACAAAACGGGTGGCCGGGGAATGTTTTATCTTCTGTTTTTTTCTTGACAAAGAGTTATAAAAAGAGTATAATTTTGGAAGTGATAATTCCAAAAACGCAGTAAAAATGGAAAAAATACTTCCGAGATGTTTTGTAATGCCTAAATCAAGTTTCTTTCTTTTCGGTCCGCGCGGAACAGGAAAATCGACTTGGGCGTGTTATAACATTTCAGATTCAATTAATATCAATTTACTTGAACCAGCTGTTTACCGGTCGTATCTTGCACATCCTGAGCGGCTTCGAGATGTTGTAATGGCGAAGAGGAAAAAGAAAATTGTATTTATAGATGAAATTCAAAAGGTGCCTGATCTTCTTGATCAGATTCATTCTATAATTGAAGAGCAAAAGCGCATTAAGTTTGTTGTTACCGGTTCAAACACGCGTAAATTAAAGAAAGTGGGAATTAATCTTCTTGCCGGGCGATTAAGGTTAAAATCGCTTCATCCATTTATAGCGTGTGAAATAGGTGAAAAATTTGATTTTCAGCGTGCATTAAGAATTGGTTTGATTCCGCTGATATGGCAGTCGAACGATCCTGAAGCCACATTGAACAGTTACATTACTTTATATTTAGAAGAAGAGGTTGAGAGCGAGGGCTTTGTGAGAAACATTGCGAATTTTGCCAGATTTTTAGAAGCGGTTTCGTTTTCCCACGCGTCAATTTTAAATGTTACAAATATAGCTCGGGAATGTGAGGTTGAGAGAAAAACGGTTGAGGGTTATTTATCGATATTAGACAATTTATTTTTTTCTTTTAATTTGCCTTGTTTTATTCGGAGAGCAAAGCGAAAAACTATTAAACGACCAAAATTTTATCTGTTTGACACAGGGGTGTTTAGAGCATTAAGACCCACCGGACTGCTTGACCAACCTACTGAAATAGAAGGATGTGCGCTTGAAGGATTAGTTGCGCAACATCTTCGTGCTTGGAATGATTATAGTGGCAGCAAACACAAGATTTATTATTGGCGAACGCGGTCGGGTCTTGAAGTTGACTTTATAATTTATAGTGCTAATAATTTTATTGCGATAGAGGTAAAGAATTCATCAAAAATAAGGCCGAGAGATTTACAAGGATTAAAAGCGTTTAAAGATGATTATCCCGAGTGCCAGCAATTATTACTTTATCGCGGGAAGGAGCGAATTATGAGGAACGGGATACTTTGTATGCCGTGTATTGAATTTATAAAGTCACTTGTTCCGGGAAAGAAAATTATTAATTAATGAAAAACATTGAAACACAAAAAACAATGTCGATTGAAAATGAAATAAAAAGATTACGCGAAGAAATTAGAAAGCACGATTACAATTATTACGTGCTGAACGCGCCGGAAATCAGCGACTTCGAATATGACCGTTTAATGCAAGAATTGCGCGGGCTCGAAAATGAAAATCCTGAACTTGTTACTTCCGATTCACCAACGCAACGCGTAAGCGGTGAACCGGTTGAAGGTTTTACGTCTGTAAAACACATGGTGCCGATGCTTTCGATGGACAACACATATTCATTTGAAGATTTAAAGGATTTTGACAAGCGAGTACGTGATTCACTTGATGTTCCGCAGGTTGAATATGTGGTTGAGCTTAAATTTGACGGCCTTGCAATCGCGCTTCAGTACGAAAATAAAATTTTTGTAAGAGGGGCAACGCGCGGTGATGGAACAACCGGTGACGATGTAACTTATAATTTGAGAACGATAAACTCACTGCCGTTAAAATTGAATGATGCCGCACCGGACGAATTAATAGAGATACGCGGTGAAGTTTATATGCCGAAGAAATCTTTTGAAAGGATAAATAAAGAGCGGGAAGAGAATATGACCCGGCATTCGCCGGGCGCTGCGCGGAACCTTTTTGCTAATCCGCGAAACGCGGCGGCAGGAAGTTTGAAAACACTTGATCCGCGAATTACCGCTAAGCGTGGTCTTGGTGTTTTTTGTTATGGCGCCGCGGGTAGTCTGGGGTTTGATACTCATGCTGAATTACTTGATAATTTAAAGAAATGGGGACTGCCCGTTTCTTCTCCGGCTAAAATTTGTTACGGCATTGATGAAGTGATGGATTACTGTAATGAGTGGATTGACAAACGACATAATTTGCCGTTTGAAACAGATGGAATGGTGATAAAAGTAAATTCGTTTGCCGAGCAGGAACAGCTTGGCGCTACGGCGAAATATCCCCGCTGGGCTATCGCGTATAAATTTCCGGCGGAACAAGCGGTTACAAAACTTGAAAATGTTGAGTTTCAGGTTGGACGGACAGGTCATATAACCCCCGTCGCGCATTTTCAATCTGTACAGCTTGCCGGAACGAAAGTGTCACGGGCAACCCTGCACAATTTTGATGAGATAGCGCGTAAGGACATTCGCGAAGGAGATTATATTGTAGTGGAAAAGGCCGGAGAAATAATTCCTTATGTAGTTAAATCGCTTCCGGAAAAGAGGACCGGCAGCGAAAAAATAATTCGGGAGCCGGAAAAATGTCCTGTTTGCGGCGGCGATGTTTACCGCTATAAAGACAGTGCGTTTCTCGTATGCGAAAATCAGGGATGTCCTGCGCTTGTCAAAAAAAGCATCGTCCATTTCGCTTCGAGGAACGCGATGAATATTGAAGGACTTGGTCCGGCAATAGTTGACCAGCTTGTCGATTCCGGTATGGTAAAAGATTACGGTGATTTGTATTTTCTGGAGAAAAATAAATTACTTGGTATAGAAAGAATGGCGGAAAAATCGGCCGATAATCTTCTGTCCGGAATTATAAAAAGCAAAAAACAGCCGGTGGCAAAACTAATTAACGCGCTCGGAATCAGGAATGTAGGCGAAGCGACAGCGCGGGCACTTGCCGAACGATTCGGCACAATCGAAAAATTATCTGCCGCGAGTTTGGAAGAGTTGCAAGAAGTGTCTGACATTGGTCCTGAAGTAGCGGAATCTGTTTTTTCATTTTTCAGGAATCCGAATAATGAAGAGGTTTTGCATAAATTAGCTGATGCCGGATTGAATTTTGGTAATGACGAATATGCGACAAACACCAAAAATATCCCGCAAGTTTTAGAAGGAAAGAAATTCGTCTTAACAGGTACTCTGCCGGGAATTTCACGCCCGGACGCGTCTGAACTAATCAGAAAATTTGGCGGAAGCGTGAGCGGAAGCGTAAGTAAAAAGACGGATTATGTTCTTGCTGGCGCGGAAGCGGGATCAAAGGCGGACAAAGCCGAAAGACTTGGTGTGGAAGTAATTAGTTGGGAAGAGTTTTTGGAAATGGTTGGAGATGGGAGTGATGGGAGAGATGGGAGAGATGGGAGAGATGGGAGTGATGAGTTTTCTCAAGGGACATTATTTTAGGCTGTGAAATATTAATTTTAGAATTGTTTTTGAGGAGGAATAATTATGAAGAAAAGCAAACTTATTACAGGGGTAGTTTTTTTGTTTGTTTATTTTATGATATGTCGGAGTTACGCTTTTAATTCTCCAAAAGCGATTTCCAACATTCATTTCTGGGGTTATCAAATCCAAAGTATAAATGTGCAGGGTGTATCAAATACATTAGCAAAATCATCTTATGACATGCTTGTGATTGAACCTACGCGTACCGACTGGTCATCAAACGACAAAAATTTTGACACACACGCTCTTGTTGAAACGCTGAAAAATTCAAAAAGCAGCGATGCGGCGTATCGGAAACTTGTTATAGCTTATATTGATATCGGTGAAGCGGAAGATTGGCGGTGGTACTGGACTTGGTCGGAAGAATGGCCGAAGGGGGCACCAAAACCGGCGGACTGGCCTGATTATATTGTTGCCCGTGACCCTGACGGTTGGGGAGGAAATTATCCTGTGGCGTTTTGGGATAGCGATTGGAAAGACATAGTAATTTACGGTAATAATCATCCGACCAATTCGGAAAGAAATTACACCAGTATAATTGATGAAGTAATTAAGGACGGTTTTGATGGGATTTACCTTGACTGGGTTGAAGCGTTTGAAGACAGCGATGTTATCGCGGCGGCATCCTCCGCCGGAAAAGATTCTGCGGTTGAGATGATAAAATTTATTAATGAAATGCGAGCTTATGCTACGAATTTCAATCCGGATTTTTTAATAATTCAGCAAAATGCCGCATCTCTTTGTTCAGGTCATCCGGAACTATTTTCAACTATTGACGCAATTGCGCAGGAAGGGATTTGGTTTGAGGGAAAAGCGACGGATAATTGGAATGACCGGAAAGGATATGACATAATAAATCCATCGGATACGATAAATTATTACCTTAATTATCTAAGTCAATATAAAACGGCAAGTGTTCCTGTTTTTGACTGTGAATATGCTTTGTTCAATGCGTGGGACGGATATTCAAATTCTTATTCCAAAGGATATATTCCTTATTGCACGCGGAGGTCACTTGGTCAACTGACAACAACGCCCCCGCCCGGCTATTCAGTTGACACGAACAATGTAATTGTTTTGAAGAGTGATTTTATAAAATATAAAGACAGAAAAAAAGTTGATGTTTTGAAGTTTAAGGATGTTACTCCGGATGGACTTGAACAGAAATTTCAAAATAATGGAGCTATAGGGATTCTTGATGGAGATACATTAGAAGTTTTTTACTGGCCTCAAAAGCTGGAGTCGAAAAGAGGAGGGAAAGTATGGAAGTATAAAAAGAAAAAAGATGCGGTAATAAAATATATTCCCAAGAACAATAAATTGATTATCAAATTGTGGAAACAGATGCCAACGAACCGAATAATTTATGTTATTGACTAAAAATTATATGGTCATTATAATATAGATTACTGTTGAATAGGAATACGTTGTTTCAAAATAGTATAAAATTTTTATGGAATAAAATAAAATCATAGTCACAACTTTTGTGGTTTTAATGGTGCCTATGCTCAATGTGTAGTATAGGTTTGATTAATTGTAGAAATTAAAATTAACCGGAGGGGGTTATAATGAAAAAAACAACTAAATATTTATTAATGTTGGGAATTGTTTTTTTGTTGTCGCAAACAAATTTCGCCAATACAAATTATGTGGGAACAGCCGGAACTCCCGGTGGTAATTATTTTACAGATATTCAATCTGCGGTAAATGCAACGCTTGTTGGTGGATTAGTTCTTGTTTCGAATGGAGTTTATGATACCGGTGGAGCTTTAATG
>QMOL01000105.1 GCA_003648225.1 Chlamydiota bacterium | reverse complement strand
CTTAAAGCGAGTTTGTCTTCTTATCATTACCGCCGGAAGGCGAAACCGAAGACGAAAAAGAGTTCGGGTCGGTAAAACTTGCTATTATCAACAAAAAAGCGCCTATGCAAATGGCGCTATCAGCGATGTTAAACGCGGGCCAATGCCATTGTCCAACAAAGCAATCAATAAAATCAATAACTTTATGCGGCGGAATAATTCTGTCAATTAAATTACCGGTTGCTCCGCCGGCAATAGCGCCTAAAGCAACAATAACCTTCACGGGAAGGTTATTGTTTTTATAAATCGTCCATAAAATAAATACTACAGCGATAAGGGAAAGCGCGGCAAAAATGAATGGAGCGAATTTAGCTGAGGCGAACATACTGAATGCGATACCGGAATTTTTTCTATGAATAAAATCAAGGTGATTGGTGATGACTTCAATTTTATGATAGTCTGTCGGCAAAGCATGCCGCACCCATAATTTAGTCAACTGATCAACAGCGACGACCGAAATGGAAACCATACCGGTTATTAAGAAACAAGATTTTGATTTTTTATCAGCGCTCACAAGTCATATTTTTTCTTACAATCTATGCAAATAATCGATTCAGGCTTAGCGTCAAGTCTCCCATCCGAAATACGCGCGTTACATAATTCGCAATAACCGTATACGCCATCTTCGATTCTTTTTAACGCATGATTGATATTTTTTAATAGTCTTTGTTCTGATGAAGCAATACCAAGCATAAGCTCTCTGTCAGCTGAATCAGTAGCTGAATCGGCTTCGTGAGTGGAATAGCCTGTCAAATCACCGGAAGCATTTTTCAAGGAATTATTAAGGACCTCACTTTCGAGTTGTCTTACGTCACCAAGAATTCTGATTTTTTTCTCCATTAGTTTCTTTTTATATTTTTTCAAATTCACATCATTTTTCTTTTTAGGCATTTTTCCTCCTATATGTTAATCGTTTGTCGGTAGAATTAAAGTTAATGTATTCACGCATCTTGCGCATAAGTCAATATATTTGTTATTTTCGCCAACGGTTTCAGAATAATTCCAGCATCTCGCGCATTTTTTCCCCTGTGCTTTTTCAACTATTATATTTAAAGATTTAAGTTCCAGTCCCGGTGCCCGATGTTCTTCATTTTTTTGAGGAGCAAGTTTCACCTGCGACACAATAAAGAGCGCCGGTAATTCATTTTTGTATCTTGCGAGTAATCCGGCAAGTTTTTCATCTTGAGTATTCAAAACCACTGCGGCCTCAAGACTCGAACCGATCATCCCGTCGCGACGTTTTATTTCAAGTTCTCTGAGGACTTCATCACGAACTTCCCATAATGAATTATAATCAGCTTGGAGTTGTTCATTAATATAATTCCGCTGTTCTTCCGGCCACAAAGCGAGGTGAACGGAATGAATATTTGTGCCGTCGGTTTTCGAAGCATGATTTTCACGAATGTACTGCCAAACTTCTTCCGCAGTAAAAGAAAGTATAGGGGCGATAAGTTTAGTAATATCAACGCAAATTTTTCTCAGAACAGTTTGAGCTGAGCGGCGTTTATTTCCCGTAGATTTTTCAACATATAATCTATCTTTAAGGATATCGCAATATCTCGCGCTCAACTCTACGGTACAAAAATCATGAATCAGATGAAATACTCGATAGAATTTAAATTCGTTATATGCTTCAGTAACTTTTTCTCGAAGAATTTCGAGTGAATTGAGCATATACTTATCAAGCGGAAGAAGGTTATCATAGTCGATTGAATTGATATCGGGATTATAATCATAAATATTCCCCAGCAAAAACTTGAAAGTATTTCTAATTCTGCGGTAAGAATCGGCGACCTGTTTAAGCAATTCCTGAGATATCTGAACATCCTGCATATAATTGACAGAGCCGAACCACAGGCGCAAAATATCCGCGCCCATTTTATTACAAACGGATTCAGGATCAATAAAATTACCTTTTGATTTTGATTCTTTTTCTCCCGAAGCGGCAAGAGTCCATCCATTAGTAACAACGTTTTTATATGGGGGCTCGCCGCGTAATCCTGTAGAAATCAAAAGAGATACCTGGAACCATCCGCGATGCTGATCTGAACCTTCAAGATACAAGTCAGCCGGAACATGAAGTTGTTTTCTGTGTTCAAGAACTGCTCTGTTACTAACACCCGAATCGAACCAGACATCGAGAATATCAGTTTCTTTTCTAAAATTATTCGCGCCGCATTTTGAGCAAACGGTACCTTCCGGCAGGAGTTCATGAGCTGAATGAGCGAACCAAGCATCGGAGGTTTCCGTTTCAATCATATCAGCGAATTTATCGACGGTATTTTTATTAATAAGTTCCGCCCCGCATTTTTGGCAATAAAAAACAGGAATGGGAACTCCCCAGAGACGCTGACGCGAAAGGCACCAGTCAGGTCTCAATTTAAGCATACTTAAGATTCTCTGTTTACTTGCGGCCGGCATCCAATTAACTTTATTGTCAACAGCTTCAACAGCAGTTTTTCGCATATCATTTGCGTCAACATTCATAAACCACTGTTCAGTAGCGCGAAAGATCACCGGTTTATGGCATCTCCAGCAGTGCGGGTAAGAATGAGTAATACTCTCAGTAAAGATGAGGATGCCTTTTTTGCGAAGGTCCTCAATGATAAGTTTATTACCTTTAAAGACAAAATTTCCGCTATATTCACGAACATCATCTGTGAAATGGCCTTTTTCATTAACTGGCGATGCAACTTCGAGTTTATATTTTAAGCCAACCTGGTAGTCCTCCTGGCCGTGTCCGGGAGCGGTATGAACGCATCCTGTTCCAGCTTCTGTGGTAACGTGTTCGCCAATAATAACAGGTACAGTTAAATCATCATCGATGGGGTGTTTTAACATCAAGCCTTCAAGATTGATTCCTTTAACAGTATTAGAAATTTCCGGGATACTTTTTTCAAGTTTTGAAAATAAGTTACCAACAAGTTCAGCTGCAAGAATAATTGTTTCTCCATCCAAGTCAACGGCGCAATAATCCAAATCCCCTTTCAAACATACCGCCCGGTTGGCTGGAAGCGTCCATGGTGTGGTAGTCCAAATAACTATGGAAGGGTTGCTACAGTTTTCAAAAGGAAGTTTCTGATTTTGCGAAACAGGAAATTTTACAAAAACAGACGGAGATGTGTGATCGGCATATTCCACTTCAGCTTCAGCGAGAGCGGTTTCGCAGGAGGTACACCAATGTATAGGTTTCATTCCTTTATAAATGTATCCTTTTTCGTAGAGTTCACCAAAGACTCGAACGGTATCCGCTTCATAATTAGGATTCATAGTAAGGTATGGATTATCCCACTCCCCAAGAACGCCGAGGCGTTTAAATTGTTCACGTTGGATATTGACGAATTTAGCAGCATATTTCCGCGCGCCTTTTCTGAATTCTATTTGGTCAACCTCATGTTTTGACTTATTGAGTTCTTTGAACATAGCGTGTTCAATAGGCATACCATGACAATCCCATCCCGGAATATAAGGGGCATCGAATCCGTTCATATTTTTAAATTTAACAACAAAATCTTTAAGAATTTTGTTCATAGCGGTACCGTTATGGATTTTCCCGTTTGCATATGGCGGTCCGTCATGAAGGATAAATTTATCAGCCCCATTTCTTGCATTTCTGATTTGTGAGTAAAGGCCTTCGTTCTGCCATTTTTTAAGCCGTTCAGGTTCTTGTTTAGCCAGTCCGGCTCTCATAGGGAAAGGCGAATTTGGTAAATTAAGAGTATCCTGATATTTATTAATTTCTTTTGCGGTCATAATTATAAATTTATTCTAAGTTTACAGTTACTTTTTTCAGTTTTTTCCCTCTCATAACAGTCATAGAAAAAGTTTTCCCATTTTCACACGCTTTATTCATTGCATAAGTAAAGGTACTGTTTGAATCAACACGCGTGCCACCGATACTGACAATAACATCCCTTTTCTGCAGACCTACTTTTAAAAGCGGACTAACTCTATTAAGTCGTGTAATAATCATACCGTGGTCGACATTCAATCTAAACCTGCGTTTATTGTATTTATTAACTTTTTCTATCCATGTTTTAATTTTACTAATACATTCCGAGTATGAACCGATTGTTTTTTTATAATCTTCAGGAACTTCTGTTTTTTCTGTAATTAAAGTTAGTGAATTTGTGTCGTGTGCTTCATCAATATTTTCTTCCTGATTATAAGAAGGCTGCACATCTTCGGGTTTTGACCTGCGCAATCCCGTAAGCAAAGTGAGTGGTTTTCTGGTTGTAAACATCTGTTCTCTATATTTCCTAAGCGGTAATTTAAACGTTTCACCATTATAAAGAATATTAACATATTCATCTTTTTGATTAATTTCTGTTACTATAGCCGATGGTACAGTATTTGAAATTACGCCGTTAATTCCGATTCTGCATTCTTTCTTTTTAGCTTTATCTTTAAATATAGCATATAATTTTCCACCAAATTTAACAATTCCTGTTAAAGTGATATTACGGGTGAATAAAGGAAGTTGCCCCGGTTTTATTCCGTGTTGCCCTTTAGCAGGAGGAATCATACTTTCCGGGATTTGGAAGATATTTTTTCCAAGGTTGTTGTCAACAGAAGAATAATCAGGCATTTTCCACGGTTTGGTTCCTCTGTCAGGGAAAATAAATGATTCGATATTCATTCTTACTTTAGTTTTAACATTTTTTCTATCTCGAGTGTCAGCAATAATTGATAAATTATCAAAGCCGACTAACTGCCCGGAATTTTCTATAAGATAGAGTGCCGCGTTAAGGCTTTTCCAGTCACATTGCACATCAGAGAGACCATATTTGAACAAGTTATAAACCCCATTAGTTTCAATTTTCTTAAAGCGAGCTCTTCCGATTGATGAACCGTAAATACTGTCGACCTTACTAAATTCGATTCTCAATTGGTCATCAATATCGTCCGGTATTTTCATATCGCCGATTTTATATAATTGATTACTAAAGTTAGAGATAAGTGAATTGTATTCGACTTCGAGGATTTTTTTTCGACGTAATTTCACTTTTGCTTCACGAAGTCCTTTTTTATATTTCACAACATATCGCCTGTCAAGATCAAGTTTTTTCTGACCTGTATCAATAACAAAAAACCATAGCAGAAATCCCACGACGATGATACCACCGACAATTATTGTAGTCAATTCTCTTGATGAAAGATTTTTAAAATTCATTATCGTCTTTCGTTATTTTTAATAGTTTTTAACTTGTTTTTCTTCTGCTTTTCTAAAATTAATTTCTGTAACGCGGGAGGAAGTTCCTTTATTTTCTCATTAATCATGCCGGTGCCATTCTTGAGTATAGTTTTACTTTTTTCCAATTGATTAGAAATTTGTAAAAAACTGTTTTTGTTAAATGGCATCAAATCGGCTGCCGGATTAGCAGCTTTAGGCCTTTCTTTTTCCTCAGGAGGTATTACAGTCGGAGTTTTAACGGGCTTAAAAGCGTTCACTTGCGTTTTAGTTTCAGGAATTCCAGCTTTTTTTTCGGGATTATTAGTAATAGCAACGGAAGTTTCATTATTTTCTTCACTTATTTCATTATTTTTTGTATTATCACTATTTAGAGAATGAAGTTTTTCAAGTAATTTTTCACGCAAATCATTAAATTCTTCAGTAAATTTATAATCAGGGATCACTTTACATCTCAATTTAAAAATTTTGGATTTTCCGCTTCGATCATTCTGCTCATTAACAATTTGCACATCATCAAATCTAATGCTCGCAATCAATTTATTTTTAAAATTAATATAATCATTTCCAATTGAATAAGCATCAATAGTAAGATAATTTTTCTTATCGACAGATAATTTATTAACCCAAATATTTGAACTCATACTGTCAGATAATGTTTTTAATACACTCGACCATGAAGTTTTCCTATCGGTAAGCCCTTCCATTTTGCTTACAGCGATCCGTAGAATTTCGTTCCTTTTTTCCAAAGAATCAACTTTTAATGCTTCGGGAACAAGTTTTAAATATTCTGCTTTCAGCTTTCGTCTGCTGAGATCGGTTATCAATACTTTAACTCCGAAAATCGAAAGCAAAATTGCTAGAATCACTGCCGCAACAATACCAAGTTGAATAAATCGTTTTTTCCTGATTGCAAGCTGCTGCAGTTTTGTAATATCAACCGGTAAAAGGTCGACTTTCAATTTTGCTTCATTAATCATCCTCAATGCCGCGCCAATAACAGAAGTAAATATTTGCGGTGCAACTTTTGTTTTTGGAGCATTAACCAAAGGAAGAGGATTAAATAATTTAACATTTAAGCCGAATTTCAATTGGAAAAATTCGATAATTCCGGGTATTGCTGATGCCCCTCCGGAAAGATAAATCAAATTTTGTTCAGTTGAAAGACCTGATTTTTTGATATAGCGCAATGATTTCTCAAGCTGCGAAATCAATGGTTCAAAAATATCATTGTACTCTTCGGTATCGGGATTAATTCCCGACTTCTTCCATTCGTTGCATTTAATACGTTCTGCCTCTTCAAAAGGAACATTAAGAGCTGTCGCAATCGCATTAGTAATTTCATCGCCGCCAAAACTTATACTTCTTGTAAACAATAATTCTTCTGTTTTAGATGAAGTAACAATCATTTCCGATCGTCTGGCTCCTAGATCAATTAGTATAACATCGCCTGAATCCGGTGGCAAAGGATTTTTGCGAAGAAAAAATGATAAGGAGTTATAAAGTGCAAATGCCGTAACATCAATAGCGCTTTGCCGACATCCCTTTACATTGCAAAGTTCAAGAAATTTTGGAATAATCGCTTTACGAACGGCAGCAAGTGTAACAACGGATTTGTTACCTGCCGTTTCCAACGCTTCCGCCGCTTTTTTAGCTTCAATAGCTTTTTCAGAAGTTGGATTTGGTATGTCATCATTGTCATCCGGTAAAGAATTAGATTCACCTAAGGACATAAAATCAAAATCGATTACCGCACGGTCAACAGAAAAAGGTAAATGTTTTTCAGCTTCAAAAGGAACTATCTGTTTGATTTGTTTAGCTGAAACAGACGGAACTTCAAATCTCTTTATACTAACAAATTCCAATGGCAGCATACTTATGAAAGAAGCATTTTTAATATTATTTCTTTCAAGCACTGCCGCAAGCGCTTTGGAAACTTGTTCAGGCGAAATATCTCCGCGAGCGGAAAGGTAAGGGATTAGTTCCGCATCAAGAATAGTATTTTCAATGACATTCTTACGTTTATGAGCGGCAGCTATTTTAACGTAACGGGAACCAACGTCAACAGCAACGACATGCTCATTTTGCGTAAGGAACTTGTCAAGGAATTTACCTTTCTTTTTATTTTTGTCCGGCATTATTTTCACTTACTGATATCAATATCGACTTTTGAAACACCGCTTTGTTTTTTAGCATCAAGATTTGCACACCTGATTTTCACATCACCGTCCCGCTGTTCAACTGTATAATCACCTCCCCAAGGATCAACCGGCAATTCTTCGAGATAACCTGCTGTTACCAGATCCTGTAATGAAGATATTGGTTTTCCTTTGTCCAGTTGATATGAATCCGCCTGAAGCTGGATAGATCTAACATCCGCAGATGCGGCGGCGAGCCTTGCTTTTTCAGGATTTTTCAATAATCTAGGAGCGACTACAGCGCCAAGAATTGCAATAATTGTAATAACAACGAGCAATTCTATAAGAGTAAATCCTGATGGTTTAGTTCTTCTTTTTTCGTTTTTTGCATTCATAATCAATCTCTTTGTTTTAAGTTTTAAGTTTTAAGTTTTAGGTCAATTAGATCAATTTTCTACGCTTCTTCAGTTACTCTAAGCACTTCTTCAATTGTTGTAATACCCGCGCAGGCTTTTTTCCATCCATCCTGCTGAAGTGTAATCATGCCTTCTTTAACGGCTTCTTTTTTTATTTCGTATGAAGCTGCCCGTTGAAGAGTAAGTTTTTTAATTTCCTCAGTAGTAATCATAAGTTCAAAGAGAGAAATTCTGCCTTTAAAACCTGTGCCTCTGCATTCATCGCATCCTACAGCTTTATAATAAGTTTGTTTTCCTTTTTTAACGGAGCCTTCAGGCAGCATTAACCGTTCAATGTATTCTTCCGCATCAGTTTCATACGCCTGCCTGCAATTCGGGCACAGCACACGCACAAGTCTTTGCGCGATAATTCCAATAACCGAAGAAGTAATCAAGTAAGGTTCTACACCCATGTCTATCAGACGTGTTACAGCGCTTGGCGCATCATTGGTATGAAGGGTGGAAAAGACCAGGTGGCCTGTAAGAGAAGCCTGCACAGCGGTTTCAGCGGTTTCCAGGTCACGAATTTCTCCAACCATTACTTTATCAGGGTCCTGACGTAAAATTGAACGTAATCCGCTTGCGAAAGTAAGTCCGACTTTAGGGTTAACGTGGATCTGATTAATTCCCGCGATCTGATATTCAACCGGATCTTCAATAGTAATAATTTTTACATCCTGCGTATTAAGCAAAGAAAGCGAACTGTAAAGAGTTGTTGTTTTACCACTTCCTGTAGGACCTGTTATAAGTACAATCCCGTGAGTTGCCTTAATAAGTTCCAGATAAGTTTTCAACATTTCAGGCTCAAAACCGAGATCGGTAAGGTCAAGCATCAATGCTGTTTTGTCAAGCAAACGCATAACCACATTTTCTCCCCAAACGGTCGGCATAATTGAAACACGAATATCGATTTCACGACTGCCGAGTTTAATCTGTATCCTACCATCCTGAGTTGTTCGCCGCTCGGAAATATCAAGATCGGCCATGATTTTTATACGAGAAATTATCGCCGCGTGAAGATTAGATGGCGGACTTGACGCTTCGTGAAGCACTCCATCGACTCTATACCTTACAAGAAGTTGACCTTCAAATGG